>JBFXGD010000070.1:0-15831 GCA_050178385.1 Calditrichaceae bacterium | reverse complement strand
CCTTGAGCGTTTGCGCTCAAAAGGGCTTGTCGGTTCGATTCGCCTGATAGGCCGCCAAGGGCGGCCGGGAAGGCGGATTGAAAAGCCGCCGCTACGATAGGGCCGACCGTTTAGGTCGGTCCTATCGGTATGGCTCACTTGCGGCGGGATGGATTAGCACAAAACTTCAAGAAGCAAACAAAACATGAGTAAATCTACAAATTCCCTAAAATCTTATAGCCCTCGCCTTCAAGTGCAGCCAATTGTTATTTGTTAATCATACCATAGACTGCTCTTTGCATTAATGATTTTGATTATTTTTGGTTTTCCATGCATCAATAGGACCAATCTCTTTTGCCAGTGGCTGCAATATTTCAGGCTTGTAAATAAAATAGGTATCTATAAATTCTCTTAAAGATTTTAAACCTTTATCGGTTAAAATTTTATTTATTTGTTCTCCATTGTAAAGAAAATTTGACCGCCTTTCCAACTCATGTTTATATTCATCCGTGTATATGAAATCAACCATAGCTGTCTGGTGAAGTTTCTCAACAGGTGCTAAAAAAATCAGCGCGTCGTAAGCATCATACATTGTTTGACCCGATGCCACATTAAACATGTGGTTACCAATATATCCGGTATTGCCAAATGGTGTACCTTTTAAATCAAACGCACTAGGCATATTTCCAAATGCTTCAAATGCACTATCCCATAATCCTTTTTCCATCCGCACCCACTTGACAATTACATCTTCAAGCCCTTCTGTGGTTTTGGGAGTTTTAGGATCCACTTCTTTTTTCTCTTCGAAACTTAAATTAATGTTATGGAAACGCACAGAATAGGTTTTTCCCTGATTGTGTAAGTAAAAAAATGTTCCACAATTCCAGTAATATTTATTTTCCTGGTTTTTAATTCCCTTGTAGGCATGGCGTGTATTGGTTAAAAATATACCTTTTTCCTCAGATTTAAAATTATCCAAATATGAAAGAATGATCTTGTACATTGTATAATCATTTCCCACAAGTGAAAGTCGGAATAAATCCAAATCTTTCTGTGTATCTATTTCTTTCCAATAAGTGGGCGCATTCACTGCAACCACCTTAAATCGATCTTGAACCGGTAGCGTTGAATTTGTTTTCCAAATGGTTTGTAGTAAATCAAAATAGGTTTTGTAGGGCCAACCGGTTCCGCTAAAATCGTTTTGAAAGGCAGGATACGAAAGCTTTAAATCATCGATTTCTGAATTAAAGTAAGCATCCAGGGCAGGCTGCTCATTAACAGAAATAGCCTCGAGAAAGATATATTTGACCTTTTTTTGGAAACCCACATTTTTGATCAAATTCTGGTAAAATTCAAAAGGTTCAACAGCCGTATGTAATGCGTCGTCAAAAAGAATAAGACCGTAATTATCCAATTTATCAAGGATAAAATGAATTGGTTCATCGCCTTTTTCTTTCAAAGTATTTATATAAGGTTCTAATTTTTCACTTTGTTGAGCTTGTGAATTAAAACAACTCAACAAAAAAAATAGTAACAAAAAAAATATCTTTTCTTTTTTCATTATTCTTTTCCTTTTAGTATCGCAGATCAATAATCTTCTGCACACTTTCATCGTTTATCAAATACCCATATAACCATGAGGTTAAGGTGATTTGCGATTGTAAATTACTCGAACCCTGAATCATGCTCCGACGAACAAATTCACCTTGAACCTTGTGTTAGCTTTTTTCCACTATATTTAACTTAAATTCTTTTTGGTCAATTAACGACTTACAAGTTTTTATATGCGAAAATTCAGTCGATTCATTTATTATTTTTTTAATTTTGATTTCCGTAGGCTCTTCAGTTCTGCAACCAAATATAATCCGTTTTATACATTTCGGTTCAATATCAAATAAAAAAATATCTTCCCCGTTATTGTTAAATGTTGTAGTAGCATCTTTTAATGGATTTAACATTCTCCATTCTTTTTCATATTTCCATTCAGAACTTTTAGTAAAAAAGATATCATTGATAAATTTGCCTTCATCAGTTTTGATAGCTTCTGTGACATCGTCCATCAATATGAGGGCAGGACGACTATGGCAATAAATTATTTTTTTTAGCCCATGTAATGAATTTTCTGAAGATAGTCTTTCGGAGAAAAAGTTGTGGTTCATATCAAACTCAATAACAAAGCCTGTATGTGAGTTAGAATAGTGAGCCCACATTAATAAGCTGTCTGGATTTTCACATAAACTTAATATTCCAATTGAGTTATTTATTCCTTCGAACATTGTTGATCTAAAAATCGGATTTATTTGATCTAAAAGGGGAGTTACAAAATTATCGAGGTTTATTTCTCTTGCAAGACTAAGTAATTGGTCTTTGTAAGTATGCATATTTTGTGGAAGATTTTTTTCAATTAGTTCTAATAATTTTTCATTATAATCTTTCTTAAAACCATCAGATTTCATTAAATCTGAAAAATACGTAGGACTTGCAACAGAAGACAAAAAGGGTTGAAGTTCGAAAGGATCATTAAAAGATGTAGGTTGAGTAAAACGTATTTGTTTGTTCTGTAAAATATCAAATCTATCAGCTACAACGTATTTATATAAATTCATAAAACTTTACCCAAAAGCTATCGGCCAGTGCTCAGTGGCGCCGGATTTTACCAATGACATTGCTCATGCCACAGCTGAAGGCGTCCACTGCAGCACATGGTTAGACCGCTTTGTAATGAATAATTTACATTATTGCTCATCAAACATTACTTTAACAATATCTAAGGTCTCACTGTTTGGGACAATCTCAAAACCAGGATAATGACCACTTGCATCACCTTCCTGGAACCAATTTTTAACAATCCGTTGACCTTCTGTATCTATCCTGATTAGGACTATGCCGAATCTTTTCCCTGGTTGTTCTCTTTCATTAACATATTTTGTCCATTCGAATTCGGTAGACCTTATTTCCACTTTTGGCCAAAGTAGATTACCAACTTGAACAGCTAACCAGAAAAAAGATTCTTCGGAATATGATGACAATGTACCTTCAACACGTATTGGATTTATCACAATCTCATTATTAATTGGTGATAAGATAGAATTCTGACTTTGTTGAGAACCTTCTTGTTGAACAGCGATAATTGGCTGATTATCATGTACTATCATTACACCAATTATCCCAAATACAGCGGTAATTACAGCCGCCAATATTATCGCACCAGGCATTGTAAAGAAAAATGATTTGTGTTTTGATACTTTTTCTGATGGTTTTTGCATTCAGTCCTCCACTAATACTTTTTTAGCGGTCTAACGTAGCGGCGGATGAGCCGCAAGGCCTTGAGCGCTTGCGCTCAAAAGGACTTGTCGGTTCGATTCGCCTGATAGGCCGCCAAGGGCGGCCGGGAAGGCGGATTGAAAAGCCGCCGCTACGATAGGACCGACCGTTTAGGTCGGTCCTATCATAGTTATTAGCCGCCCATTAGGCGGCTGATTTTTTTCTAATATTGGAAAAGGTTTTCTAAATATAGACATTTTTTTCTAATATTAGAAAAACAGAATCGTTTGATATCAGAATAATTTAGTGTTTATTCACACGTTCTATATCAAGTCATACTCTACTACTACTATAAACTAATAGGCATTTTTATATTTACATGAATAAAGCTCCGCCACGTGACTTACATACTCGATTATCTGGTCAATATCCTGTTTTTGTTACGAATGCTTAATTAAGAGGCCAATTCCTATGATGTTAAAAACATAATGTCTGTCCTGATCCATAGCAATAAAAAAAATAAAAACCTAACGGATTGAACAATAAATAGTATTCTGTAATCAACGAAAACAGAATAATACTTTAAATGAGGAGAATATCAAGATCATTGTTAGCTGAAGAACTACGCTGGAAGGAAAAAATCACGCCGATGTATTGTTGAATCCGTTACAAATAGATTTGTCCGGCGCGGATGCCATAAAAAAAGGGTTTACAGAAATTTCCTCAGTTCTGTAAACCCTTAATCTTTCCGGTACCGGAGGTCGGGCTCGAACCGACACGAGGTCAACCCTCACTGGATTTTGAGTCCAGCGCGTCTACCAATTCCACCACTCCGGCAGCCTCAAATTTTGAGTTCGAAAAAATAATCATTTTAAATTTAAAAGTCAAATGAGTTTATGCCTCATCAGCATTATTTCATCATCATTTTACCGTTTAATTTTTGTATGACCGCCATATTGATGTCACTAAACTCCAGGACTTCGTCCCCGCCATGCTCCGAAACAAACGTTTGCGCCGCGTTCCGTGATCCAAATGAGACCAAATCTTTACCCATCGGACCCATCACATCGGATCCCATAACATAATACGCATCTCTGGCGTCTAGTTCATTGGAAGTGATAAAGTCCTTTGTGATAATTTCAGAGATCTGCCCCGGAGCTTTTGCGGAATCCAGAATTACCATGAACATACATTTCGCGCTGTCAAAGTATTCTGTTCCGTGGTCAGCGGAAACCATTGTTTTTTCCCAAACGGGATATTCATTGGTTATCATTCCGCAATTGGCGCAATGATGTGTTTCTGCAACCGCCTCTTTTGAAAGACTTTGTATTTTGGGCTCTTCCTTTTTTGAACACGCCGTGACCATTAAAATTATACCCGCCACAAAGATCAAAATATTTCTCATTCATAAACTCCTTTTGAATTGATATTATTTAACACCAGGGAGATCTGCTCCTCATCAACCCAGCCGATAATCACCCTTTCCACCCTGCCCTCCTTACCGATGAAATAATTAGTGGGCAGGCCGCGGATTCCGAATTTTTTCGCGATGGCTGAATTTTCATCCATCAGCATCGGGAAATTCAAACCATACTCGTCTTTAAATGACTGAACATGGGATTGGGATTGCGCCACATTAACAGCTAAAATTTCAAACCCATCCGCCCTGTATTTCTGATACGCTTGTTCGAGTTTTGGAAACTCCGCGCGGCATTCCGAACACCAGTCCGCCCAAAAATGAATTAATATCGTCTTCCCCTTGAACTCATTAAATGTCAACGACTCGCCATCCACGGCGCGGAACTCTATATCGGGAACGGCATCCCCTTTTACCAGATAAGCCGATTTTTCAGAACAACTCATTAAAGTCAGTATTGAAAAAGTCCATAATATTGCAAAACGCATTTTTTCTCCCGCTTTCAAAAAACAGATCAATAAAATCTACTGAAATAAACAAAAAAAAAGGCGGGATATTCCCGCCGTCGCTAAAAAATGATATCATTTAACCTATGGTGTGATTATAAATCAAAATAGAGTGAATACTCCACCGGGCTTGGCCAGTTCGAGACCTGATTGAATTCGAGTTCCTTCACAGATAACCAGTGACCAATCAGTCGTTCACTAAAAATATTATCACGGAGTAGAAATTTATAATCCGCCTTTAGCGCCTCAAGAGCCGAATTCAGCGTGAATGGTAAATAATTCATTTCGATATTCGGATCAAAACCTTCCGCTTCATAAGGACCGAATCCTTCCTTTACCGGATCGATTTTATTGATCACCCCGTCAAGACCGGCCAGCATAATGGTCACAAGCGCCAGGTATGGATTGGCTGTCGCGTCCGGCGGGCGATATTCAAAGCGGGTCTTCTGAGCATCCTTGATATATCTCGGGATGCGTACACACGAAGCCCTGTTCGCCTGCCCGAAATTGATGGCCGTGGGCGCTTCCACCCCGGGAACCAGCCGTTTGTACGAATTGGTGGAAGGGTTGGTAAACGCGCAAAGCGCCTGAGAATGTTTCAGAATTCCGCCTATATAATAGAGGGCGGTCTTATTCAAATTGGCGTAAGACCCTTTTTCATAGAATCCGTTTTTCCCGTTTTTCATGAGATAATGATGAACATGCATCCCCGAGCCGGCCTGTTTAAAAACGGGTTTCGGCATAAAGGTCAGACGCAGGCCCTTCTTGCGAGCCAGATTATGGAGAATATATTTGGCAATGACAATCTTATCGGCGGTTGCCGGTAATCGGTCAAAATTGACTTCAATTTCCTGCTGGCCAAGATTCCCCACCTCATGATGATGGTATTTGACTGAAATTCCGGCATCCATGAGTAATTTGGACGCTTCATCACGGAAATCATCATATTCATCCAGAGGATTGGCTATGTGATACCCGTTGGACAGAAATCCTTCTTCGGAATCAATACTGTAAAAACTGTGCTGCGCGGTCGATTTAAATTTCGCGTCTTTAAATATATAGAATTCAAATTCCGGTCCCCACATGGAATGATCGGCCACACCGTATTTTTTGAGCAAACCTTCAGTCGCTTCAGCCATGTTTCTTAAATCAAACTGAAAAGGCGTGTTTTTATCATCGGTGTTAAATACCCGCGTGAAAAAACTCAGTGTGGGAGACTCTCTGAACGGGTCAATCATGGCGGTTTTCAGATCAGGTTTCATGATCATATCGCTGTTTTCAACCTTCTGGAATCCATAACTTGATCCGTCAAACCCGACCCCGTCTTTCATCAACCCTTTTAGAGTATCTTCACTATAGGGCAATGTCAGGTGATGCAGCCGTCCCTGCAAATCCGTGACCTTGAGATCAATAAATTCAATATTATGTCCGTTTGTAAGCTCGGAAAAATCGATATTCAATCTTCCCATAAGTACCTCATGTTTAGTAGCGGTTTCCGTAAAAATCCGGCCAATTTTTGGTTTAATTCCCGGGCGCGTATCTGGTTCGCGGCCGGAGCTGTGATTAATTAAAATATTCACAATTTCATATACAAAGCAAGTATTGCGTATTATTTTTATTAAAACAGCGGGGATTATGGCGAATTTTAGGATTCTGTTTCAAATATTCGATTCTATTAAAAAGTTTTACAAAAAATGGAACAATATTTCTGGCGATGAATTAAAGTTTATAAATCAACAATAAGAACGATTGGCTTATTATTGATTAATGATTGAAAGTTGCATAAGAACATCCACACTCCTCCAAATAGCCGTTTTTACTTGTAAAGACGGCTATTTTTATTTCAATCAGCTTTTTAATGGATAAAATATATTTCCGAAAAATTATTTGGTGGATTGAATCGGTAAAGTGAAGTAGAATGTGCTCCCGCCTTCCCTGTTATTATAGAAACCGATATTTCCCTCATGCGCGTCAATGATCAGTTTCGAGACGTACAGACCGAGTCCGAATCCGTTGCGGTTCTTTTCCTTTTTACTGCGGTAATATTTTTTAAACAGATAATTCATTTCTTCACCTGAAATACCGGGTCCGGAGTCTTTCACCAGGAATTGTATCACAGGATCGTTTGAAGAAAGTTTAACCGTCTGAACCTCAATGCGGACCACCCCTTTCGGCGGGCTGTGTCTGATCGCGTTGGTTACGATGTTGATAAATACGCGTTGTATCGCCCGCTGATCCAAACGAATTTCAGGGAGATTTGAATCAATCAGAAGTTTAAATTTTATATCCTTTTTATCCGCCTGGATCCATAAAGAACGAACGGTTTCTTCTATGAAATTTTTAAGTTTTACCGGATCTTTCGAGATTTGAAGATGTCTTGATTCATACTGATAAACACGGCTGAGTTCATCCAATAAATCTGTAGTATTATCTCCGAGAGTAATCGCGTTGTGGAGAATCTGATTCTGCCCTTCATTTATGGAGCCGAACACCTCGTCCTTCAGAAGCTCCAGATACCCAAGGATACTCTGCATAGGAGAACGGAGATCATGAATAATCATCGCGGAAAGTTCCGTCTGAGATTTCCTTCTGCCCGCGATTTTGATGAAACCGGGAAACAATCTTGCCACCGTCTCCTTGTTCCGTAAATCATTCTCCGATAAATTAAAATCAAAATTATCGTTATTCTCGGCAACTTTGGGATAAAAACAGCACGACAGAGCCATAAGTAAATCTCCGGAAATTTGTTCAATCAGAGATTTTATGGCTTTGCGTGAAGGATCAGCAAAGAATATGATGATGTCATAACTTTCTTTCAGCAAAGAATCGCGGAATTGGTCAATGCTGTCATCAACCCGGACACTTATCTGATATTTTTCGAATTGTTCCACAATCAGCTTCACGAATTCGGACTGTGTATGATTAAAAATTAAAACCAGAGGCTTTGACGGATCCAACTTATTTTCCTCTAAAATTCGCCTTACGTTTTTCGAGAAAAGCCGAAGTCCCTTCTTTCATATCATCTGTCTCGCAGGCCTTCCCGAAGTATGACGCTTCAATATTTAACGCGTTTTCAAGATTTGTGTTCAGGCCTTCATTAACAGCGCTGAGAACATAACGGACAGCCAGCGGTCCTTTTGATAAAATCTGTCCCAGCATTTTCTGTCCCGCTTCTTTCAGCTCCGCAAATGGAACAACCTTATTGACAAGACCAATTTCATAGGCGCGTTGAGCGTTGATCATCTCTCCCGATAATAGGTACTGTATCGCAAGTCCGCTGCCAATGATTCTCGGCATCCGCTGAGTGCCGCCGTATCCGGGAATAATTCCAAGATTCACTTCCGGCTGACCAAACTTTGCTTCTTCACTTGCGATCCGCAAATGGCACGCCATGGCAAGCTCACATCCACCGCCGAGCGCGTAACCGTTTACAAGCGCGATAACCGGCTTGCCGAGCTGTTCGATCAAATTAAAAGCCGCCTGTCCCGCCTTTGCGAATTCCCGGCCCTTACTTTCATTTAAATTCTGAATTTCGGAGATATCCGCTCCCGCGACAAAGGCTTTTTCACCCGCGCCGGTCAGTAAAACACCTCCGACAGAGTCATTAGCAGTTAATTTACGGAATGCCCCCGCTAATTCTGTGACGGTTTCCACGTTTAGGGCATTTAATTTCTCGGGTCTGTTGATCAAAATGGTTGCGACAGGGGGATTTATTTCAACTATGATGTTTTTATAAGACATGACGCCTCCTTATAAAGATAGTCTTTTATTGGATGGTAAATTGAATCAGATATTTTTGAATGAACTCTGTTGGCGACACGGATCAAATATTCAGGGCTGATGAATTTGACACGTTATTCATTATCGATAATTTAACGGGATTGTTTGATTACCGCGACCGGATTATATTAACTCCACACGGCTTTGATCGCCGATTAAAAACCGGTGCGTTCTTGGCCGGCTGCCGGCTTTTACAATCTCCACATCATGACCAAGCAGACTGTGCTCAATCCGGATATCGACATTGGTAATCTTGCATTCTTTCAGCAGGATACTGAATTCAACTTCACTGTTATGGATGCGGCAATCATCATTTATAGATGTAAACGGTCCCACATAACTGTTTTCAATGATGGTGTTTTTACCGATGATTGCGGGTCCACGCACTGTCGAATTGATAATTTTCGCGCCATCTTCAATAATCACTTTTCCCGTTACAAAACTTTTATCATCAACAGTTCCCTTGATATACCCGATAATATTATCAAGAATCAGCCGGTTCGCTTCCAGCAAATCATAGGGTTTACCGGTATCCTTCCACCACCCGGTTATCTCCGAGTAGGTCACTTTATACCCCTTATCCAGAAGGTACTGATGGGCATCCGATATCTCAAGTTCGCCCCGGGCGCTCGGTTGAATGTTATTTACAGCTTCAAAGATATGCTTGTCATAGATATAAATGCCGGATACGGCGAAATTGCTTTTTGGGACTTTTGGTTTCTCTTCGATTCTTACAATCCGGTCCCCGGCAATCTCAGGCACGCCAAAACGTTCCGGATCCTGAACTTTTGCCAGAGTCAGGTGACAGCTGCTCGCGTTCTTCTGAAAAGCGTCTATAAACCGTTTCAGACCACCCACGACCATATTATCACCAAGATAAAACACAAACGGATCATCGCCGATAAAATCCTGAGATATTTTAACCACATGCGCCAGCCCAAGCGGTGCTTCCTGCGCGATATAAGTAATATTTACCCCCCAGTTCGAACCGTCTCCGATCGCATCGGGAACGGCCGTTGAGTCCGCG
This sequence comes from Calditrichaceae bacterium, assembly GCA_050178385.1. Lineage (GTDB taxonomy): Bacteria > Calditrichota > Calditrichia > Calditrichales > JBFXGD01 > JBFXGD01. The sequence continues at coordinate 5,858 of JBFXGD010000070.1, read as the reverse complement.
CTGTAAACGATACCGATTTCTTTGATACCTGCTTCCGCGGCATATTCGATGGCATAATGCAGAATGGGTTTATTGGCAATCGGAATCAGATGTTTGTTTTGAGTATGGGTCAAAGGGCGCAGCCGACTTCCCCTGCCGCCGCTGGTGATTAATGCCTTCATCAAATCAGTCCTCTTTTTAAACGAAAGAATCAGGTTATTCACTTTTTTAGAAAAACAATTTTTTATATAGAATAAAAATATAGACATTTAGAAACAAAGGAGCAATTAATTTCAATCTTTCGCTTGAAAAAAAATCATATTGTTTTTATATTAGCACTCTTTACGCGAGAGTGCTATCACATTAAACTATTAAATGACTTGTATTGAGAAAAAATTGTAACTCCGGGTTACATTTTTAATCTAAAGAGGCAATTAAAATATAAATAATTAGATATTAACGATAAACTTACGGAGGATTCAATGGCTAAAGATATCAAATTTAGTTCCGACGCTCTGTCGAAGATTAAGACAGGTATTGATACGCTTGCTAAGACTGTGAAGATTACCCTGGGCCCAAAAGGACGTAATGTGGTAATCGATAAAAAATTCGGCGCGCCGACTATTACCAAAGATGGTGTGACCGTAGCAAAAGAAATTGATCTTGATGACCCGTTTGAAAATATGGGCGCTCAGATGGTTAAAGAAGTCGCTTCTAAAACCAGCGATGTCGCCGGTGACGGTACAACTACAGCCACCGTTTTGGCGCAGGCCATTTTTACACAGGGTTTAAAAAACGTTACTGCCGGCGCGAATCCCGCGGATCTGAAACGCGGCATTGACATGGCGGTTATTAAAGTCATTGAACATCTGAAAACTCTTTCCCGCGAAGTATCCGGCAAAAAAGAAATCGCCCAGGTTGGTACAATCTCCGCCAATAATGATGAAACAATCGGTGAACTGATTGCCGATGCCATGGATAAAGTCGGAAAAGACGGTGTCATCACTGTTGAAGAAGCCAAATCTATCGAAACCACTCTTGAAGTTGTTGAAGGTATGCAGTTCGACCGTGGTTATATTTCACCTTATTTCGTAACTGATTCAGAAACAATGGAAGCCAATCTTGAAACACCGCTTATTCTCATTTACGATAAAAAAATCAGCGCGATGAAAGACTTATTGCCGATTCTTGAGAAATCAGCCCAGACAGGCAAACCATTGTTAATTATCTCTGAAGACGTTGAAGGTGAAGCGTTGGCCACACTGGTTGTCAATAAACTGCGCGGTACATTGAAAGTAGCCGCGGTAAAAGCCCCCGGATTCGGCGACAGAAGAAAAGCCATGCTCGAAGACATCGCTGTTCTCACCGGCGGCCAGGTAATAAGCGAAGAAACCGGCTTAAAACTGGAAAATGCCACACTGAACGATCTTGGAAACGCCAGCTCAATTACGATTGACAAGGATAACACGACCATCGTTGAGGGTGCCGGAAAGAAAGAAGATATCAAAGCACGTGTTTCTCAGATCCGTACACAGATCGAAAATACAACAAGCGATTACGACAGAGAAAAACTGCAGGAACGTCTGGCGAAATTAGCCGGCGGTGTTGCGGTGATCAAAATCGGCGCTGCCACTGAAGTAGAAATGAAAGAAAAGAAAGCCCGTGTTGAAGACGCGCTCCACGCCACCCGCGCGGCCGTTGAAGAGGGTATTGTTCCCGGCGGTGGTGTTGCCCTGCTTCGTTCAATCCCGGCACTTGACTCTATTAAGGTCACCGGTGACAAAAAAATCGGTGTTGATATCGTCCGTCGCGCGCTTGAAGAACCTATCCGCCAGATCGTAAACAACGCGGGTCTTGAAGGTTCAGTGATTGTGAACAAAGTAAAAGAAGGTACCGGTGCTTATGGTTTCAACGCATCCACAGAAAAGTATGAAGATCTGCTGGAAGCCGGTGTGTTGGATCCAACCAAAGTTACCAGAAGCGCACTGGAGAACGCCGCGTCAGTCTCCGGATTATTGCTGATGACAGAAGCTCTTATTACAGACAAACCGGAAGAAAACGCTCCGGCTGCTCCTGCAATGCCTCCGGGCGGTATGGGCGGAATGTACTAAAAAATTGCTTTTAAAATTTAAAACGGGATATATTCACTGTATATCCCGTTTTTTTTTGTCTGATACATGTTCCCCCTTTTTTATTGACTCAAATTGGCAATCTGACTATATTTGAAATTAAACTTTCTGATAATAGACCTGATCAATGCCAGGATTTAGAAAGTAAATAATTTGATTTAATCACAATGGGGTAAAAAGGAACAGCAGGGATTATTTTGGATATTATCCGCTTAAAAAATATGACCTTTTACGCTCATCACGGATACTACGAGGCGGAGCGCGAACTTGGTCAAAAATTTGAAGTCGATATCGAAGTCGAATGTGATCTGAACCCGGCATCCAGCGATGATGATCTAAAAAAAACAATCGATTACCGGGCGATTTATCAGATCGCCAAAGAGACCTTTGAAAATTATAAATTTAAGCTTATCGAAACTGTGGCCGAAAAAATTGCCGGAAGAATTCTCCCTATACCGGGTATCCACACTGTTTTGATTCGGGTCAGGAAACCGCATGTCCCGATGAATGGGCTTCTCGATTATGTGGAAATCGAAATTTTTCGTAAAAATTAAGATTATAGATGAAATATATATTATCCCTGGGTGCCAATACCGGATCAAGAGAACAGTCTTTGGACAAGGCGGTAAACAAACTTCATCAATTTGGCAGGATCGAAAAAAGATCGGGAATATACAAGACCGAACCGGTCGGCATTAAGAATCAGGCAGATTTTCTAAACATAATCTGTTTATTTGAAACCGGCCTTGGGCCGTTCCGTCTTTTAAGAAAACTGAAGAGTATCGAAACAGCTTCAGGGCGTGTGCGTACTCAAAGATGGGGTTCCAGGGTTATTGATATCGATATTATCGATTGGGATGGCGGGCGGATCTGTACTCCAATACTGGAGATTCCGCACCAACAGATGGAACTGAGAAAATTCGTCCTTCTGCCGCTTCGTGAAATTTTACCGGATTATAAAAACCGCAGTCAACTAACAATTAAGCAACTAATAGAGAACTGCCCGGATAGAAGTGAAATAAGGGCATACAAAGATCAGTGGTAAAAAATGTCTTTTGAAAAACTCCGTTATATTGCAATCGAAGGTGTTATCGGGGCCGGGAAAACCACTCTGGCGAATATGCTTTGTGAAACCCTGCAGGCAGAACTTGTCCTGGAAGAATTTGAACAGAATCCCTTCCTGGAAGAATTTTATAACGATCCGGTCCGTTTTTCCTTTCAGACTCAGATCTTCTTTCTGCTCAGCCGCTTCCGGCAGCAGGAAAACCTGAGACAGCTTGATTTGTTCAGGAAACAGATTGTCAGCGATTATATGTTCGAAAAAGACCGCATATTCGCCACGCTCAATCTCTCTGACAAGGAAATGAAACTATATGACGGTATCGCCCGTTTAATGGAACGTGAAATTCCCGTACCCGATCTGGTTATTTACCTTCAGGCATCGACAAATCACCTGATGGATAATATTCAAAAACGTGGGCGTTCATACGAAAAAAATATGGCCCAGGATTATATTGCCGAGTTAAACGAGTTATACAATTCGTTCTTTCTAAGATACAATAAAACGCCTCTGTTGATTATCAATACGGATGAACTCGACTTTCTGAATGAGAATCGGGATTATGAGGATATACTCAGAGAAATCCGGCATCATCCAACGGGGACACGATATTTTGTTTCAAAAAAGAAATAGAGGCTGACTATGCTGCGATTTATTATATTATTTATAATCGCTTATCTTTCATACCGATATATCAAGCGTCTTCTGGCAGGATTTAGTTCTGGCCCCGGAACAAAAAAGAGCCGGGATGTTAAAACAAAAGACGATTTTCAAAAACGTTATCGAAATAAAATAGATGATGCGGATTATGAAGAAATTGAATGATGAAATGAGAAACACAGGATCTCCCGGTACTGAACTCCCTAATGAAATTCTCAAACTTCAGGAAGAGAATAATTACCTTCAATCCCTCCTCAAAATATCAGAAACTCTTATCGCCGTTATAAATCAGGATGCGCTTTATCGCGTGACATCAGAAGTTGTTTGTGAGATTTTAAAGGCCGACCGGGCGTATTTATACCTCATAGATAAAGAAAAGCAGGAACTCAGATCTAAATCCGCCGGGGGCGACAGACGCGAACTTCGTATCCCGATGAAGGCCGGAATCACCGGTTATGTGGCGGAAGAAGGTGTGACTCTTAATATTCCGGATGCATTTAAGGATGAGCGCTTTAGTCCGAAATATGATATTGAAGAAGGCTACCCGGTAAAAAACATTCTTGCCACAGCGCTTAAAAACAACAGCGATGAAATTATCGGGGTTATTCTGGCCTTAAACCAAAATTTTGGCCCCTTTAGCCAAATCCAGGCGCGGCTGCTGGAATCGATTTCTCAAATGACCGTCCATGCCGTTGAAAATGTCCGGCTGCATGAGGAGCAGAAAAAATCATTTGAAAGCTTTATAGAAACCCTCTCAACAACCCTGGACGCGCGTGATTACATTACTTCCGGCCATTCAAGACGCGTAACCCTATATGCGGTGGAAATCGCAAAACTGATGGAGTTGACTCCGGATGAAATCAATACCATCCGATACGCCTCCCTGCTCCACGATATCGGGAAAATAGGCGTCCCGGAGATGGTTCTTTTTAAAAATAAACAGCTGACCGAAGATGAATACGAGATCATCAAACGGCACGCGAATATCACCAAAAGTATCCTTAGTAAAATCCAGTTTCAAAAGAAATTTTCGGAAATTCCCCAAATTGCCGCTACCCATCATGAAAAAATAGACGGCTCCGGCTACCCGGCAGGACTCACCGGTCAGGAAATCCCGCTCGGCGGAAAAATCTTATCCATATGCGATGTATTTGATGCTTTGACATCAAGACGCCACTATAATGACCGTTTGGATTTTGACAAAGTGATTTTGCTGCTCGATCAGGAAACCGGTACATCTTTTGAACCATTTGTCGTTTATCACTTCAAGAACATCCGTCTTCATAAATTAGTTCAGGTTCTTGAATTCGGGCATCAGAGAAATCTTGATAGCGGGGATCTCGATAAATTAAAAGACTACACACTAAAAGATCTCATAAATATCATGAATACCAATCCTTCACAGAAATCGGCGGAAAACGCGGAAATTGAACATATTTTTAATCGCTATTACTCAAGAAAATATCGTCACTGATTTATATATCCTAAAAAAAAGCAGCCTGTCAGACTGCTTTTCGTATTCTTCGACCATCATTTCCTGTAATCTATTCAAACAATTCGATGATATCTGTTTTCGAAAGTGATTTAAAGAACGACTCTTCGGTGGATATCAAAGATTCAACCAGTTCACGTTTCTGATTCTGCAGTTTAACAATTTTTTCTTCCACGCTGTCTTTAGAAATGAGTTTATAGGCAAAAACTTTTCTGGTCTGCCCAATCCGGTAAGCGCGGTCTGTCGCCTGCATTTCAACCGCCGGATTCCACCAGGGATCATAATGGATAACATAATCCGCGGCTGTCAGATTTAAACCGGTTCCTCCCGCCTTAAGACTGATCAGGAATGTCCGGATATTGTCATCTTCCTGAAACTGCTTTACCGGCGCTTCGCGGTCTTTTGTGGATCCGTCGAGATAGGAATATGGTATATTTTCGGCATCAATGAATCGTTTAATAATCTGAAGCATCTGTACGAACTGACTGAAAATCAATACCTTGTGCCCTTCCGAAATAATTTCTTCAACCATCTCCTT
>JBFXGD010000069.1:0-16042 GCA_050178385.1 Calditrichaceae bacterium | reverse complement strand
GGCAGCCGGTTGTGACCATATAAATCCCTAACATCGAACTGAGTCCTCTTTGAATACTTGTCTTTCTGGCGAAATTGCGTTCATCCGTTTTTACAAGAACGAGCACTTTATCAAATGATTTAACATCAGAAAAAGACGGGATGATATGATTCAGGTTTTTTGCGACGGGGCAGTAGAGGGTCTCTTCCTTACTGAGAGTGCAATTCGGGCATTGTTCATGTTCCAGCCTGGCCCAGTCCGGGAAATGATCAGTTTCATCTGAAACATAACGAAGTGTGGCGGAATCCAGTTTTATCAAAAAATTTGCTTTTCGCCCATCGTCAAAATTAAAAATGTATTCGATTGTCAGGTGATTTTTTGCAGACATTTTGTTTTATCCTGAGTTTGACATTTTTATTTATTCTGAATTTATCTAATATGCAAGATTTGGCGACAACCATTTCTCAACAGTTTGAATACTCATGCCTTTGCGCCGGGCGTATTCCGCAATCTGATCCTTCCCCAATTTACCTGTCCCAAAGTATTGCGATTCAGGATGTGAAAAATAATATCCGCTGACGGAAGCGGCCGGATTCATGGCGAAATTATCTGTTAATGTGACACCAATATTTTCCGTGACATTCAGGAGACCGAATAAAATTCCCTTCTCGGTATGATCCGGGCATGCGGGATATCCCGGAGCCGGTCGTATACCTGTATATGCTTCCTGAATGATTTTATCATTGGAAAGGTTCTCGTCAGGGCTGTAACCCCAAAACTCTTTCCTTACGCGTTCATGCATCAGTTCCGCGAAGGCTTCAGCGAGACGGTCTGCAAGAGCTTTGGTAAGAATCATGTTGTAATCATCGTGTTCAGATTCAAATTGACTGATCAGTTTTTCAATGCCAATCCCGGCTGTTACGGCAAAAAAACCGATATAATCACTGACCGCGGTTTCAACTGGTGCGATAAAATCAGCCAGCGATAAATTGGGTCTTAAATTGTTTTTTTGCATTTGCTGTCTTAATGTATGGAGTACTGCGATGCTTTTTTTTCGATTTTCGTCGGAATAGATTTCTATATCATCACCGATACTTTGAGCAGGGTAGAATCCGATAACGGCTTTGGCGGTAAGCGATTTATCTTCAATGATCCTGTTAAGCAGTTTATTCGCGTCATCAAACAGTTTTTGGGACTCTGAGCCTGTTTTTTCATCAGAAAGTATATCCGGATAACGGCCTTTCATTTCCCATACACTAAAAAACGGCGTCCAGTCTATCCGCTTTCTGATGTCCTCAAGAGAATAGTCATTAAATATTTGATTTCCCAAAAATGAAGGCCGGGTAATATTGATTTTACCCCAGTTGGTGTGAAGTTTGTTTGTCCTGGCGTCTCCGATGGGTAATAATACTGTTTTTGAACTTTGCCGCCGGAAAGTATCGCGTATGGAACTGTATTCAGTCTTTATTTTCTGAACAAATGCCTCTGTTTGATGATCGCTAAGCAAATTGCTGACAACGCCAACCGCCTTCGACGCGTCCGGGACATGCATAACTGCGGAGTTGTATGCTTCGTCGATTTTAACGGCAGTATGTTTTTTTGATGTTGTTGCGCCGCCGATAAGAAGAGGTGTTTTAAATCCCCGCCGTTCCATTTCTCCCGCCACATGTACCATCTCGTCAAGAGACGGGGTAATCAACCCGCTTAAACCGATGATATCAGCCTCGAGCTTAACCGCGCTTTCAAGAATTTTTTCGACAGGCACCATCACACCAAGATCAATAATTTCGTAATTGTTGCAGGCGAGAACGACGCCAACAATATTTTTTCCGATATCGTGCACGTCTCCCTTAACAGTGGCAAGCAGTATCTTTCCGGCATTTCTTATTTTTGATTTTGATTTATTCGCTTCCAGAAACGGTGTCAAATACGCGACCGATTTTTTCATTACCCTGGCGCTCTTAACCACCTGCGGCAGAAACATTTTTCCTGATCCGAAAAGATCTCCCACCGTATTCATACCATCCATCAGCGGGCCTTCAATGACAAGCAGAGGATCATCATATTTTTTCATCGCTTCGGCTGTATCATGGTCAATAAATTCCACGATACCCTTGATTAGAGCGTGTTTAAGACGCTCTTCAACAGACTCCTTCCGCCAGGATGATTCGGTTTGAACGGTCTTGTCCTTTTGAATGATATTTTCCGCATAATGGATCAGCCGGTCCGTAGCGTCGGAGCGTCTGTTAAATAATATGTCTTCTACCAGGTCAAGATCTTCCTTAGGGATTTCTTCATATACGGTTATCTGTCCGGCATTGACGATTCCCATATCCATTCCTGCCTGGATGGCATGATAAAGAAATGATGAATGCATGACCTCTCTGACAGCGTCGTTTCCGCGAAAAGAAAAAGAAAGGTTACTCACACCGCCACTGACAAGAATATGCGGTATTTCTGCTTTAATCTGTCTCACAGCCTCGAGATAATTCATAGCATAGTCGTTATGGGATTCAATTCCCGTCGCTATGGCAAAAATATTCGGATCGAAAATAATATCATGTGGATCAAAATTCGCCTGTTCTGTCAGAATTTTATAGGCCCGTTTACAGATATCAACTTTGCGCTGAACTGTTTCCGCCTGGCCGTCTTCATCAAACGCCATGACAACGACCGCGGCGCCAAACCTTCTTGCTGTTTTGGCGTGCTCGAGAAATGTTTTTTCGCCTTCCTTGAGACTGATCGAATTTACAATGCATTTCCCCTGGACGCATTTCAGGCCTGCCGTAATCACGGACCATTTTGAAGAATCCAGCATTAAGGGAACCTTCGCGATCTCCGGTTCGGATGAAATCAGATTAAGAAAATGCGTCATGGCTGATTCGGAATCAAGAAGGGCATCATCCATATTAATATCAAGAATTTGAGCGCCGTTTTCCACCTGATTTCGCGCGATATCCAGGGCTGATTCATATTCGCCGTTCTTAACAAGTCTTGCAAAACGACGCGACCCGGTTACATTGCAGCGTTCGCCTATATTTACAAAATTGGAAGTTGGAAGAATTGTAAAAGGCTCAAGGCCGCTGAATTTGCCGCGCTTCTCAACAACCGGGATCCTTCTTGGTTGTATGTTTTTAAGAGCATCAGCAAAGGCGCGGATGTGATCCGGAGTTGTTCCGCAGCAGCCACCGGCGATGTTGATAAATCCGCTGTTTGCAAATTCGGCAAGAACTTCAGCCATTTGTGACGGACCTTCATCGTATCCCCCGAATTCATTTGGAAGTCCCGCGTTTGGATATACACTTGTATAAATGGGGGCCAGTTTCGAAATCTCCTCAATATGGGGGCGCATCTGTTGAGGCCCGAGAGCGCAATTTATTCCTACGCTTAACAGATCGGCGTGTTTTACAGAAATCCAGAATGCTTCCAGAGTCTGTCCTGACAGTGTCCGGTTGCTCATGTCAACAATTGTAACCGATAACATTAAAGGGATTTTTTTATCGATTTCGTCATAATATTTTTCGACGGCAAATATGGCGGCTTTTGCGTTTAAAGTGTCGAATATCGTCTCAATCAGAATCAAATCAACCCCGCCGTCCACTAATCCCCGGACCTGATCATAGTACGCCTGAACCATCTCATCAAAGGTCACTGCTCTGAAGGCAGGGTCGTTAATCTTGGGAGACATGGAGAGAGTACGGTTGGTGGGTCCGATGGCGCCTGCAACGAATCGCGGTTTCTGCGGATCAGAATTAGTGAATACCTCTGCCGCGCGTCTGGCAATCCGGGCTGATTCAAAATTTAACTCATAAATTATATCGGCAAGATCGTAATCCTGCATGGAAATTCCGTTGGCGTTGAAAGTATTCGTTTCGATGATATCCGAGCCGGCCTGCAGGTATGCGTTATGTATTTCTTCAATAATCCCGGGCTGTGTAATGGAAAGCAGGTCATTATTCCCTTTTAACTCGATCGGATGATCCTTGAATCTGACACCGCGAAAATCAGCTTCTTTAAGCCTGTACTGCTGAATCATCGTACCCATCGCGCCGTCAAGAATGAGAATCCGCTGTGCTAAATGTTTGTGTATGGGGTGATCCGGATAAAATTTATTATGCATTAGAAAACCTTGTTTTGCTTTTTTGGAGAATTTTATGATTTATTCTGGGACAATTAAATGTATTCCTGATGTATGCTGTTTTCCTTTAATTATCAGATCTCATCACAAGAAATCAGTTTTGAATTTACATTGATGAAAGAATAATCAATTTTTAATAAAAACTCAACCTGACTTAGATATATTATCGACATCTGAATAACAGGCTGATCTTTTTGAATGCCTCCGCTTTACCAGGAATATCGAATAGCCGCGTCAATAGCCTCAACCATACTTGTTTCATTGGCGATATTTTTTCCCGCAATATCCATTGCCGTGCCGTGGTCAACAGAACTGCGTAAAAAAGGAAGACCCATTGTGATGCTGACGGTCCGATGAAAATCATAAGTTTTGGCGGCAATATGACCCTGATCGTGATACAGGGCAAGAACGGCGTCATAACGCCCTTCCGCCGTCTGATGAAAGACAGAATCGGCAGAGACAGGGCCATCGACTTTTAATCCGGATTTTCGCAGAACCTTTACAGCAGGAAATAATATTTCTATTTCTTCTCGTCCGAACATGCCGTTTTCACCGGAATGAGGATTTAACGCGGCCACCGCAATTTCAGGGTCTTTTATCCCAATTTTTTCAAGATACTTATGGCACTGCCGGAGCGATTCCGTTATGTCAGATTTGTTGAGCGAATCAGCGATTTCCCGAAAAGCGATATGCCGGGAATAGAAAAATATTCGTAAATTTCCCGTTACAAAGAGTGTCATTGTGTTCGGGCTGTTTGTTTGTTCTGACAATATCGCGGTATGATCGAGGTAGGGGACGCCGCCCATTTTGAGCGCTTCCTTATTAATTGGCGCCGTAACGATTGCGTTTAGCTTTCCTTCAATAGCATGTTCGACCGCTTTTTTTATATAATTGTAAGCCATTAAGCCGGACTGTCCGGCCACTTTTCCGGGTATGATCTTTTTTCTGAATCGGGAGACGGGGAGACAGTAAATCACATCAGATTTGGTGTCGGAGAGCTGATTTAAATCAGCTATTTCAAGGATTTTTGTTTTAAGACCGAGCAGTTCCCGGTAAAAATTAAGGATGTACGGATCGCCGTAGATAACCGGGAAACATTTTTCATAAATATCGGGATGACGGATAATCGCTTTTAAAACTATTTCAGGGCCTATGCCGGCAGGATCTCCAAGAGTAATACCTATTTTCTTTTTCATGTTTAATCTTTTTCCGGATAAATTATTTATCCAAATATACGGGATAGAGCAGAATATCGGAAAGAAATAATTTGAGGCGCCGATTTTGTATCAATAAGAGCTATGGCGCATCGAAATTATCATTACAATTTATTCATAAAATTTTAAGGCACGATGAACCAGGTCATAACTATTATAATAATCTTTCTGTTATATTCAATTATTCACAGCTTTTTCGCCGGGACCTGGATAAAAAGATGGTTCAAAAAGCAATATCCGGAGTATTTCGGTTTATACCGTGTGACATTTAATATCCTTCAGACCACGCTTTTTTTTGTTTTATGGTATCTTGTACCCAAACCATCGGAGATGTTCTGGCAGGTTGAAGGTGTGGGCGGCTTTCTATTCCGTCTTGTTCAGCTTTTAGCCGTGGGCGGGATTCTTCTGACATTAAGAGACTTTAATACAATGGAATTTCTGGGCATCGCGCAGGTGACACGCTATCTTACCGGGGACAAAACCGCAGAAACTGATGAGCGATACCGCCTGAATACCGGCGGTATGTATGCTGTATCCAGGCATCCTCTTTATTTGTTTTCGATCATTATAATTCTATTTGAACCATCTATGACGACCTACAAATTTCTGATTCTGAATTGGTTAATCCTTTATTTTTATATCGGCTCCATCTTCGAAGAACACAGGCTTCTCGCCGAGTTTGGCGGACGTTATGCTGATTACAGGAAAAATGTTTCCCGCATTGTCCCGGTCAAATGGATTTTAAGGCGGTTAGTCTAACCTTCATACATAGAATTAATTTCTTTGCTGAACTTCTCTTCAATTACTTTGCGCTTAACCTTCAAAGTCGGCGTGTATTCACCGGTCTCAATTGTAAATTCAGCAGGAAGTAAAGTATATTTTTTGACCTGTTCATATCGGGCGAATTTGGCCATGCTTTCACTGACAATTTTATCAAATAACTCAATGACTTTCGGATGGCGGATCAATTCACCTACATCAGACAACTGAATATTTTCATTTACCGCGAATTTGTTTAACTGTTCCTGTTCCGGCAAGAGAAGCGCTGTCACATAATTTCTTTTATCACCAATTAAAACGGCTTCCGCGATGTAGACAGAATCTTTCAGCTTTTGTTCAATCGGTTGAGGATAGATGTTTTTGCCGCCGGATGTAACCAGAATATTTTTCTTCCTGTCAGTAATTTTCAAATAACCGTCTTCATCCAGAAATCCAATATCTCCCGTGTGAAACCATCCATCGGAGTCGATCGCTTCATTTGTAGCGGATTCATTCTTGTAATAGCCCTTCATCAGACTGCGGCTTTTTGTTAAAATTTCGCCGTCATCGGCAATTTTTACTTTAACATCCGGTATAACAGGTCCAACGGTTCCGAATTTAATTTTTTCAGGAGGGTTTAGATTTGTGACGGGGCTGGTCTCGGTCAAGCCAAATCCCTCTAATATGACAATTCCGACATTACTGAAAAATTCACCTGTTTCTTTTTGCAGAGGCGCGCCGCCGGAAATGAAACAGCTAAGCCGGCCTCCTGTTTTTTCGCGAATCTTTGACAAAACTAATTTATCGGCTATGCTGAATTTAATTTTACACGCGAAAGGAATCGATAGATGGTTTAAATGACGTGAAAAATATGATTCCCCTTTTTTTAGTGCCCAGTAAAATAACTTTCTTTTTACGGGAGTGCCTGACTCGACGGCCTCAATAATTTTCGTGTTCATCTTTTCATAAAGTCTTGGGACGGAAATCATCACTGTCGGTTTCATTTCGGCCATATTTTGAGCGACAGTGTCAATACTTTCGGCGTATGCGATTGAAGCGCCAATATACAGCGGAAGATAATAACCGGCCATTCGCTCAAGTACATGGCTCAGAGGAAGAAAAGACAGGAACAGGTCTTCCTCATTGACAGGAACGACATTCGTGCAGCTTTGCACATTAAACATAAAATTATCTTGAGTGAGCATCACACCCTTCGGATCTCCTGTTGTGCCTGATGTATAAATAATGCTGGCAAGATCATCCGGTTTTGTTGAGTTTACATTTTCTTTTAGAATATCTGCGTTTCCGGAGTTTTGTTTACCATATTCAAGCGCTTCCGCAAGAGATGTCACATCGTCAGACTTCTCCGCCGGTGTATCAAATATGACAACCGGGAAAAAATCAGGAAGCGCAGCACGAATATTTCTGATCTTTTCCAATTGCCATTCATCCGATACAAAAATACCGGCGGTTTCGGAATGAATGATAATATTTTGGATTTGTTCTTCCCTGAGAGTCGGGTAGACAGGTATCGTGACCAGACCGATTGCCTGACAGGCGAGATCGGCTATCGCCCATTCATAACGGGTATCTGAAAGGATTGCCGCATGTTGCCCGCGCTTAAACCCCTGTTTTAATAAAAATGACGCGAGTTGATTAACTTTCCGATGAACTTCACCCCACTTAATCTCCCGGTACTTCCCGTTAAATTTATAAAAAAGGCCTGGACGATCGCTAAATCTTTCAACAGTATTTAATAATGCTTGCGGAATGGTTAATCTGGTCATAAATACTTCCTTGTTTAAACAAATTGTTTAAAAAATTAGTGTAACGGATTTTTTAATAATTCGGCAAACTTTAATATAATAAAATCATTTTGTAACTAACAAACTTTTTAAATGGATAAGGGATTATTGACCACAAAATATAAAAATACCAGATAGAATACTAGAAACATCATGCCGGCAATGCGATTTATGCGGCCTTTGATCAGAAGATAGAAAAACAAGATCAGAGTTAACATGAGCATGACAGGAAAGTTAAAATACACGATTTGATTATTCATTGGCAGCGGGTAAATCATCGCAACCACTCCGGCGACTCCAAGAATATTAAAGAGATTGCTCCCCAGAATGTTACCTAACAGAATGTCATTTTCATTCTTGATCACGCTTACTATTGCCGTTGCCAGCTCCGGAAGGGAAGTGCCAAATGCGACAAGTGTCAGTCCGATGACAATTTGGCTAACTCCGAAATGCTCGGCAATAATAATGGCTGATTCGATAGTCAGATTAGAGCCGAATGATAAAACACCGATACCGAGTATGGAAAGGGTTAGAAAAAGAATTTTTTTGACACGCGGACTAAGGTTGTCTACTATTTCTCTTCCGGTTGATACGACAAGCTCTTTTTCTATCTCAGGAACAACGGCAGCGGGTATCGGTGAACCGTTTTCAGAACTGACCTTCATACTCTGTCTGATCAGTGTAACGGTGAATACAACAAGAAGGGCGAACATAATAAATCCTTCAAACCGGCTTATTTCAAAATTTAGACTGAAAATCCAGAATAGAAAAGATACAGCGGTTAACCAGTATAGTTCTTTCTTAAGATCACTCTCTAATTTTTGCATTGGTTTCAATAATACAGAACACCCCAGAACAAGCGCTATATTTGTTATATTGCTGCCAACAATATTTCCGATGGAAACATCGATTTTCCCGGAATAAGCGGCAATAAAACTGACGATAAATTCAGGCGATGAAGTGCCGAATGCAACCACTGTCAATCCGACGATTATCGGACGGATATTGAATAGCAGGGCAAGCCTGGAAGCGCTCCGGACAAGCATTTCAGCCCCAAGGTACAATAAAAATAAACCGGCTGTGAAAACAATAAGATTAAATAGAATCAAAAAATATCCCCGATTGAATGATAATCCTTGTTATGGCAATGTTAGGATTCGCAAAACATCTGCTTTGATCGTTAATGAGTGTCAGACAAATAAAGCGTTCAGATATAATGGCTAAACCGATTTGATTTCGTGATCTTTGAGCCAGATAACCGCGTTTTCCTCAAATTTATTGTCTCTGAAAACAATAAACTGGTTCAATATACCGGGTCTGGATTTGATGATACGATGAAATTCTTCAAAACCGCCCCCTTTTTGTATGGCAGCCCACAGCATGTCATGGAGTTCAGCATGATCGTTCTCGATCAGTTTTGTAAAATCTGACATCAGTTCAAATAATATCTGCGAGAAGTTATTTGGAATATACAACAAATCTCCCCGATCAGGAAGCATCATTTCCACAAGACCGTTTTTATTCAGGACAGATACATCATCTTCAAGATCCAGAGTACTGCTGATTATGCTGTCATTCGTAGGAATACTGATAATATCACCGGATCTGGTGTCAAGGTAGCATTCCATTTCAATATCATGACCGCGGTGTAAAACAAATGCCAGTTCATCCATGTTGATCATTAACTCTTTCAATAAGTCTCCTTACATTCTTAGAATGTCAAAAATTCAATTTAAGTGAAATCAAATATTCTTCAAAATTATTTTCGAGGATATCAAGTAATAGTCAGTTATTATTTTAAAATAACGGGAAGATAACCATATCTTCCCGTATAGATTTATCATTCACTCCGCAAAGCATCAATGGGATCCATCAGAGAAGCCTTTCTTGCGGGATAGACACCAAAAAACAATCCAACAGAAAGTGAAAAACCAATGGAAATAATAATTGAAAGAATTGAAATCTCAGTCGCCCAATCGGTGAAAATACCTATGCTATAAGAGCCGGTCACACCAATTAATATTCCCAATAGCCCACCGACCATACCCAGCATAGCTGATTCTGCCAGGAACTGGAGTAATATTTCTTTTGGCCGCGCTCCGATGGCCATTCTCAGGCCGATTTCTCCTTTTCTCTCTTTAATGCTGATAAGCATGATTGCCAGGATGCCAATTCCGCCAACGAGAAGTGAAATGCCGGCAACGCCCGCTATAAGCAGTGTAAAAGCGTCAGTTGTTTCTTTTTCAGCTTCGATAACGTCGATCTGGTTTTGTATGGTAAAATCATCAGATTTCCCCTTCCTGATCAGACGATGACGTTCTCTGAGAAGCTCGCCAATTTCCTCTACTGCCGGATTCATTGATTCTTTGTCCTTCACCTGCACATAAATCGTATTAATATATGTGAGATTGAATACACGGCGAAGCGCGGTATTTAAAGGAATTATTATCTGGTCGTCTTCATCCACACCGTCGGAATTTACGCCTTTTTCTGTCAGTACACCAATCACCTCGAATGGGACCTTGCCAATGCGAATGATCTCACCTAACGGATCATTGCCTTCGAACAAATAATCCTGTATGCTTTTTCCGATGACGGCGGCACGGAGTGATGCCTTGTCGTCCGCTTCTGAAAAAAAGACTCCCTGTGATACCGAAAAATTCCTGATAGTGAGAAATTCAGACGTCGTGCCGAGAATATTCGTAGTGGTAGTGAAATTGGAATATTTTACTTTGACTTTTTTTGATTGAGCAGGAGCAACTAATGCAACTGATGGACATTCCTGGGCAACGGCTGCGGCATCTTTTGGTATAAGAGTTGTTACGTTGCCAATCTGACGCTTTCTTCCGGCGAAAGATTTGACCTGTCCTGAGTTTACAGTTATCAGATTTGACCCCATTTCCTGGATCCGATCAAGAACTTCTTTCTGAGCGCCGTTTCCAATTGCCACCATGATGATCACAGATGCCACACCAATCGTAATGCCGATAAGGGCAAGAATAGTACGGAATTTGTGTTCCATCAGAGTTTTACGCGAAATTTTTATATTTCGATAGAGTTTCATGCTATACCTGGTTAAGTTCCATGTTTATTTTAATCTAAAAACCTATTTAATCTGAATCTGATCTAAACCACCATTGTATATTAATTAATTTTGATCGCATTAGCGCAGCGCTTCAATAGGATCGAGTGTTGATGCTCTTTTAGCAGGCATCATACCGGCCACGATACCTACAATGCTTGAAAATACAAGACCCAGAACAAGCGCTTCCCAGGAGATAGAAGCGGGAAGAGCTATTACCTTATCAAGTACTTCAGCCCCAGCTAAACCAAGCAGAATGCCGATGATACCGCCGACCACCGTAATGACAGTCGTTTCGGCGAGAAATTGAGTTAAAATATCCTGTGATCGGGCTCCGATTGCTTTCCGAAGGCCGATTTCTCCTTTGCGCTCATTTACGGAAATAAGCATAAGATTGGCCACCACAATTCCTCCAACAATGAGGGATAACCCGGAGACCAGAATGAGAAATAAATTAAATGTTCCTGCAATTTTACTGGCCAGCTCCATCACCTGGGTAGGACCAACCAATCTGAAATCATCCGGTTCCTGGTCCGCGAGATGATGTCTTTCGCGTAATATCATACCTATATCTTCCATCGAATCATCGATCTGATCCGTATCGTAAATCAACAATTTGGCGGAAGCGATATAGTCCACATTCATCATTCTCCGCATTATAGTGGAGAGTGGGATCATAATCCGATTATCCATATCCCCCCCTCCCGGGCTGGTCCCTTTTGATTCCAAAACTCCCTTTATCTCAAAGGCCACATTTCCGATATGAATCTGTTCACCGATCGGATCACTATCACCGAATAATTCAGCGGCCGCAGTCACACCAATCAAAGCAACGCGGGCAGTCGTAGCCATATCATGCTGATCAATAAATTCACCATCAGTGACGCTCCAGTCCCAGACGTTCTCCCATTCGGGAGTTGCTCCTATTACTGCAGCGGAGGCGGTTTTACCCATATATTTAGAATCACGCCCTGTGATTAATTGAAGTGGAGAGATTTCCTGCACATTTTGGATTTCATTTTGGATGGCTTTCAAATCATCCAATGTAAGTGTGGTGGTCAATCCGCCTTTTGAGAGTCCGACTTCGCGACCTCCACCTGATTGTATAAGGATGCTGTTTAATCCGAATTTCTCAACACGATTCATTATCATCTTCTCAGCTCCTTTGCTTAATGAGAAGATGAGCGTGAGCGAAGTGATGCCCACGATGATTCCGATCATCATGAAAAATGTCCGCAGTTTATTGCGGCGCATAATACGAAATCCGCTTGCGATGATCCTACTTGTTTTCATGATCAGTCTCCTCTGCGGAATTAGTTTGAACAGCCACTGCTTGTTTGGGATGCTCATTAATATAGTCATCCGTGATACGGCCGTCCGCAATGCGGATTACCCGGCGGGCATGTTCGGCTATAACCTGATCATGGGTGATAACAATTACGGTCCGGCCTTTTTTGTTCAGTTCCTGAAAGATGGACATTATTTCTATCCCGGAGCGTGAATCGAGGTTTCCAGTAGGTTCATCCGCAAAGATAATTTCGGGATCATTAACAAGCGCGCGCGCGATGACTACTCTCTGTTGCTGCCCGCCTGACAACTCGCTTGGGATATGATGAATGCGCGAACCCAGGCCAACTGCTTCAAGTGCTTTCTGGGCAAGCTTGCCCATGTCCGCGCGATCAGAATATAGCAGTGGCAGTTCAACATTTTCAAGCGCGCTTGTGCGAGCTAACAGATGGAATTGCTGAAAAACAAAACCGATTTCCCGATTCCTGATTTTGGCAAGCTCATCAATGGTGAGATCACTTACTTTGCGGTCTTTCAGATAATACGATCCCAAAGTGGGGCGGTCGAGCATTCCCAGAATATTCATTAGGGTGGACTTTCCGGAACCGGATGGCCCTATAATGGCCACAAACTCACCTTTTTGGATTTCAAGGGAAACATCCTGCAGGGCGCGAACTTCAGCGGTTCCATTTTTTTGATAAATTTTAGAGACGTTTTCAATACGTATCATAATATCTCCTATGCTATCTTTCCGATAGCCGGTATTATTTATATCCGGTTATATTAATTTTTGATCGTGAAATTTCCGACGATCACTTTTTCGTTCTCAGATAGTCCGTCCGTAATTTCGGTGTAACTGCCTGATTTCCATCCGACGGTGACATATCGTTTTACCGGCTGATCATTATCGAGGACATTTACATATTTTTTACCTCTTTCACGGTGAACAGCAGCATTTGGAACGGTGAGTACATTTTCTCTGGTTTCAAGAAAAACAGTGACATTGGTTGTCATTTCAGGTCGGATAATTTTATCTTTGTTGTCATTTATTTTAATGGTAGTGATGTAATTAACGACATTATCCTGTATTTCAGCTTTGGGATAAATCGCGGTAACGGTACCTTCGAATTCAGTGTCAGAATATGTGTCCACAGAAAACATACCTTTTTGACCAACATGAATTCTGCCGATATCGGTTTCATCCACATAGGTCCAAACTTCAAGACGGTCCAGATTGATGATGGTGACAAATGTGGGGGAGTTAAAGCTGGCCGCGACAGTTTCGCCTTCCTGGGTGGACACAGATGCAATCACACCGCTTATTGGAGCCGTGATTCGTGTATATTCCAACTGCACTTTTGCAAAGTCAAGATTGGCTTCCGCTTGTTCCATTAGGGATTTGTTTATCTCGAATGCTTTCTCCGCGAGGTCGTACTGGTTTTGAGAAATGAATTTCTGATTCAAAAGTGATTTTTGACGCTTCAGATCCACCCGGGCGTATTCAAACGTGGCTTTAGCGTTATCAAGCGCTGCGTTTGCCTGATTGTACTTCGCCTGAAGTTCGGTTGGATCAAGCTGGGCGATAAGCTGACCTTTAGTGACTTCATCACCAATATTGGCGTGAAGATTTTGCACGATACCGGATACACGCGAACCCACGCGTACTTCAGCACCCACCATCGGTTTGATAATTCCTGTGGCCAACACTGTAGATCCTATATCGCGTCTGGTGACCGAACTGGTTTTCATGTCAGAAATGTCGGTATTATCACCTGAACTAAACGCGCCGGAAAGTATGCCGAATAACGCAATTATTATGATGATCCCGGCTGCGGATAAGTATAATTTTTTATTCTTCATTATTTAGTCTCCTTAAAGCGGCTGATTCCGATTACACGATCAAGATTTGCAATTGCTATCTGATGATCTGCCAGTGAATTAATATGACTTTCTTCGGCGGAAATAAGAACGGTCTGCGCGTCGATCACTTCAAGCATCGATCCGATTCCCTCCCGGTATTCTCCTTCTGAGATGTTTAGATTCTCATTTGCTCTTTCCAGAAACTTGACAGTATTGTCAATGGCTTGTCTGGATTCACGAACACGAAGATAGGCATTCCAAACTTCAAGTCCAACGGTCTGACGGAGATTTTCCAAATCGTATTCAAGCGCTGTTTGTTCGGCTTTGCTCTCCGAGACTTTTGCTTTTGTAGAGAAACCGTTAAATAAAGGTAGTTCCAGAGAGACACCCGCAAACCAGTAATCATCCATGTCTGAAGCGCTTTCACCTGACCAGTCATAACTGGCCGTGGCTACGATTGACGGTAGGTATTCGCTTTTAAATATGCGGATATTGTATTTCTGAACATCCAGTTGATTTGTCATACCGAGAATTTCCGGCCGGTTTTTGAAGGCATTCCCGATCAGCTCATCCGGAGTCCGGGTTTCATCTTCAATCACGTTACTAAGATCATCAACAATCTGAATTTTGTTTTGCACCGGATAACCCAATACGTTGTTTAAGACCCCACCGGCTGTCATTGCAGCATTGTCGGCTTGTATTAACTTTAGTTCCGCGTCTGAGAGATCTACTTCTGACTTCAGAATATCCGAGCGTGTCGCCACCCCGGCGATATAACGGGCGTTTGCCTCATCAACCCTTATCTTCGCGCGCTCAACCGCTTTTTCGGCAACCTGTACCAATCGTAGTTTCTGCAAATACCGGTAATAGTTTTCCTGTACACGGTAAATTAAATCCTGGCGCAGGCTTTCATATTGATATTCAGCAGCTTTTAGACCCGCTTTCGCGCCTTTTGTCTGGGCTATTAATTTACCGCCCTGAAAAATATTTTGCCGGGCGGTAAATCCGGCACCGTAATCCTCGAACTCTTTGTTGTTTCCCGCGACTGTATATTGCCTGTAATCGCTCTGCATACTGAGAGCAGGGTAGAATCCCGCGCGCGACTCAGTCACCCGGTAATTCATCTTTATAACTTCCTGTCCGCCTGCCTTCAAAGCCGGATTATTTTCAACAGCCACCCGTACACATTCAGCCAATGAAAGGGCGTTGCCCGAATCTTCCTGTGCCCGGGCACCGTGAACTAAACCCAGAAAGAGCAATGCAACTAACATCAAGATTCCGCTCGTACTTCGCATTCAAAACTCCATTTCAATATCAGTTTAAATTAAAAGTATATAACAACTAACAAGAAAATTTAAAATTTTTTATTTCTCTGTTTTATCCGCCAGATTTAGTGACAGCCATAACTCTTTCTTTTGAATATTCATCATCCCGGGCATCATACCGCCGCCGGACCGGCCTCTGCCCTGCATTCCGCCGCTGCCGGGATCCATTCCACCCATCTGTGAACGCATTCTCTGCATTTCTTTCATATCCGGTTGTCCCAACTCAAGACCAAAACTGATTTTTTGACCGGGTTTGGCGTTGATTGCATACGGACGGCCTTCCGAAGTCGTCAACGGGACTTTAAATTCATAAGTAAATATTCCGTCTGTCTGTCTTACGATGGCCGAAATCCCGTTCATGTTGCTGGTGGGGAGCGGTATGTTCTCGCCGTTATCATTGACAATAACCATCCCTAACAGATCCGTTGGCATTGTTTTGAACTCGGCTCTCTGATCTTCAGACAGATTGGAAAATCCCGCTTGTTCAGGATTCATCAGGTTTACGGATGGGTCTCCATAATACTGGATACCAAAATTCTTGTTTTTCTTCCCATTCGCGTCAAGCCATAGAGTAACGCCGCGCATTTGTATAC
>JBFXGD010000068.1:0-16152 GCA_050178385.1 Calditrichaceae bacterium | reverse complement strand
GTGGGAATTTTATACCGTTCAAATGTTGAAAAACTGATAAGGTTTGAATGGGCCATAAAATTGCGTTCCACATTCTACGGTTTTGGTGTTCTGATCCTGTTAATGTATGGTTTTTACCTCTTCCATAAAGCGGGAATCAGCATTAAAATAGGAGAATTGGCAGCGGCCGGATTTGCGGTTTATCTGTTTTATAAATTTCAGGACGCTCTGATCAAAAACGGTTTACCCGCCTGGAGACATCCGACAACGGCAACAAATATTCTGGCCGGTCTTGCGAAAACAGGGATTTCAGCATTGATTTGGGTATTCAGCGGGCCGGAAATGCAGAATTTTATTGCAAATATGATTCTTACTGTTCTCCTGCTGGAAATTCTGATCATTTACGCGCGGTTTAAATTTTTGACAAAACGTTCTGCTGAGACCTATCAAACGGCCCGGATTATGATGATGGAGCATAATTTGCTTTTTGCCTCACGTATAATCATAGGTTTGTTTATTCCGTTGATATATGTGGGATATCATTTTCTGGGCAACATCGAGAGCTTCTATTTTATTGGCATTTTTTTGGTACTTGGTGAATTGCTCGAACGGTTTTTATTTGTTTATACCGCTGTTCCGGTTATGCCGGTTAATCCGGCTTCCGAATAGCTTTGGTAGAGTTAGATTTCAAATTTAAATGTAACTTTTAACGTCTCAGGAGCTGTTCTTTCAGGAAAATCATTCCAGCTGTAGATGAATTCACGAAGTTTTTTTCTAAGCCCGGCATCGCTAATGTTGCTCTTAACTATGCGCACGTATGTAACAATGCCTTTTTTATCGAGGCTAATTTCAAATACGGTATTATATTTATCTGATTTTTCATGAGGCCCGGATTGGACGGCAACATGGCGCAATTCAGGAAGATGATGCGAAATGACTTCTTCATAGGAGTTAGCCGTCTGCGGTTTGAAATTTGACGCATATTTGGATGATTGAGGCTTTGTAATCCTGAAATCCCCCTGCCTCTGCGGATTGGAAGGAAATCCCTCCGGCACTTCTTTTTCACCGCTATTATTTTCCTGTATGGAGACATACATTATTCCGCTTTCGCATTCAAGTTGATCAAGTATATCAGCAGGATTAATGTCAGCTCTTGAACCGCGATTTATTTCGACTAAATAAACAGGAAATGAAAATCCATTTACTTCTTTAATAATCTTACCCTGATAGCGATCGAGTAAGGCTTTTCTGGCAGTGGTATCGATCCGTTTTTCAAAACCAATGAGAAATCGGTTTGGACCGGATTTATCAATGTCACCGCCATAATTGGTATCAAGTGTAAGAATTAATAATATTAGAATTAATATATAGTTTCGCATATCATACCTGTCTAAAATGTTTTCTGAATAAAGTATGCAATTCTCGGGCCATTCATGGATTCACTTTAATCGGTAAACATATTCATCCTGACGGGAATAACACAGAAAAGATGGGAAATTTTTGCACAATTGCGGGTTTCATTAGCCAGGATTTGCAGGGTAGTATTGTATAAAAAAGGCACCCGGATTTTGGCAGGAAAATTGATGTAAAATCGATTAAAAATCACCAAAACAAGATATGGGGTATATCATAATGGAAATTATTTAATTATTAAAGAAAACGAATTGTATCGCCGAGTATAGGACTTGTGAAGAATCCCATTTGACAATACAGCTTGATTTTCTGAACAGGTAAAGGTAAATTATCGCGATTTTAAATCATTGATTCTCAATTAATTATGCATTGAAGCATACCACAAATAGGAGCACGCCATGAATTCCAGAGGACGCATGTTCCGGAATCTACTATTTGTTTTTTTATTCGGTTTAATTCTTACTCATCCGACCTATGGACAAAAAGCCAGCGCTGAGTTTATCAGTTCCAAAGAACCTGCCAAATTGCTGACAGGAGAACAGGTAAATGATGGTATTCAGAATATCTTTTTTAAAGATTTTCGTTTATATGTCACGAATGTCTGGTCGGGACTTCAGGTTCTTGATGTAACAAGTCCTGAGAATCCCCGGGAATTGGGAGTTTACAGATCAGAGCATCGTGCGCACAACGTATTTGTTCATGATAAATACGCATACATGTCCGAAGAATTATACGGAGTTGAAATTCTGGATATTTCAAATCCTTCCGATATCGTTTCCGTTGGGAGAATCCGGACGAAAGGCGATGCTTTCTGGGTCGTGGCAGAGTATCCTTATGTATATGTCGCGGAAGAACTGCTTGGAGTTAATATATATGATATCAGTGATCTCAACGCGCCTAAGCTAATCGGGAACTATGATACACCGCGCTGGGCGTGGGGACTTTTCATTGATGGTTCAATATTATATGTGGCTGATAAAAACGGCGGACTGATTATACTGGATATTTCAAATCCTGCATTACCGGTGCGGCTCGGGCAATACGCGCAGATGAGTAACGCAAAAACCGTCCAGGTGGACAATGGTACCGCTTATGTTGCCAATGGTCCCGACGGTCTCTGGATAGTGAATGTCACCAATCCGAAATTTCCTTCATTAATTTCCAGGGTACCGATCGATGGTTATGTGTACAACGCGTATAAGGCCGGTAATTCGCTATATCTTGCAAATGAACTTAGAAGAAAACTTGAAATTGTAGATGTTACCGATCTTAAAAAGCCGGTCAAGGAAGCGGATTATGTTTCTGAAGGTAAGGTGTATGCTGTATGGAAAAACGATGTTTATGTATACATCGCAGCGGATGATAAAACGATTATTGTCAGACACAATCATCCGCCGGTAATAACGCAAATAGAAAATCAGACAGTCGATGAAAATGTTACTCTTGCATTACAGGCGGAAGCTTTCGATCCCGATGGCGACGCGATACATTTTGAGATAGAGAATCTGCCTAAGGGCGCCGTGTTCGATACATTAAGCGGCGCGTTTTCATGGACTCCGGACTATGAACAATCCGGTGATTATCCCGGAGTGACGATTAAAGTCATCGAACGCACAGCGAGTGAACTTACAACACCAACGACTTTTGCTATCAATGTGATCCATGTGAACAGACCTCCGTCCATTCCGGAAATCCCCGATTATGACATCGATGAGAATAAACCTCTTGCCTTTGTTGTTCCTGAAGGATCTGATCCGGACAAGGAAGATAAGGGACTGTTGACCTACACGGCGGAAAGTTTGCCCGAAGGCGCTATCTTTGATCCAAAAACCAGGAAATTCAACTGGACGCCTACTTTTGAGCAGTCCGGAGTTTACACCATAGATTTTCTGATTCATGATCCGCCGGGAGCATTGATGCGAGAGGGCGCGACGATTACTGTTCGTCATATTGACAGAAAACCAACGCTTGAACCAATAATGCCTATCGCTGCCAATGAAGCAAACGCTGTAAGATTTACATTGAACGGGAGTGATCCTGACAGAGAAGATCAGGATAAATTGAGTTATCTTGCTCAAAATCTGCCCGCGGGATCTGAATTTAATCCGGCGACGGCAGAATTTTCCTGGACACCGACTTATGATCAATCAGGCGAGTATAAAAAGCTGTTGTTCATTTTTAAGGCCGGAGCCATGAGTGATTCAATTAATGTTGATATATCCGTGGCAAATGTTAATCGTCCACCGGTTCTTGCAGATTTGAATGATAAAGTTGTAAAAGAAAACAGTCTGCTAACGTTTAGTATTTCCGGAAGCGATCCTGACAAAGAAGATGTGGGAAAATTAAAATACAGCGCTGCAAATTTACCAAAAGGCTCAAAATTTAATCCGGATTCTCTTATGTTTAGCTGGGTACCGGATTATGAACAGTCCGGCGAATATCAGAATATTACTTTTACGGTGAAAGATGTGGCCGGTCTGGAAGAAAGTAAAACCATGAATATTTCGGTGGAACATGTAAACCGTCCGCCGGTACTTGCCGCGCTTGAACCGAAGATTGTCGATGAAAATGCGCCTCTGACATTCAGTCTTAGCGGTTCGGATCCGGATATTGAGGATACCGGTAAACTGATCTATTCAGCCAGCGGACTTCCGGAAGGGGCGATCCTGGAAGGTCAGGCTTTCAGTTGGACGCCAACTTTTGAACAGTCAGGCACATACACGGTTGAATTTACCGTAAGCGATGGTCGATTGACCGATAAAAAGAAAACCGTGATCACTGTAAATCATGTCAACCGTATGCCAGTCCTGGCGGATATTTCCGATAAGACGGTCAATGAAAATGTGCTTCTGACCGTTAAAACCACGGCCTCTGATCCTGATAAGGAAGACGCAGGTAAATGGATTTTATCCGCGGCCGGTATGCCCGAAGGCGCGGTATTCAATTCTGCGACGGGAGAATTTTCATGGACACCGACGTTTGAACAATCCGGCGCTTATGTCATCAATTTGACAAATACTGATCCACAGGGCTTATCTGTAACCAAGAATCTGAATATTACTGTTAACCATGTTAACCGAACACCGGTTTTTGCGGATCAGACGGCACAGACTATCGATGAAAATGCGGATCTTAAGTACGCGCTTATTCCGGCAACCGATCCGGATAAAGAAGATGCCGGGAAAATAATTTATTCGACTGAGAATTTACCGAAAGGCGCGTCATTTGATCCGGTGACCTTAAATTTGGAATGGATACCGACATTTGAGCAATCGGGAACCTACACGGTAACCTTAAAGGCAGCTGATGGTGAGTTTGCGGTGACAAAACCGCTCAATATTACCGTTAATCATGTAAACAGGGCTCCGCAGCTTGCTGTATTGGAGCCTCAGACTATCGATGAAAATTCGAAATGGACACTAAAAATCAATTTTACTGATCCGGATAAGGAAGATAACGGGAAAATAAAATTATCTGTTTTGAATTTACCAAATGGCGCTGTGTTTGATCCGATATCCGGAGTATTTACCTGGACACCGGGGTTTGATCAATCCGGTGAGTACCCGGGGATAAAAGTTACCGCTGCAGATCCCGGCGGTTTGACCGACGAAAAAACTTTTGATATCAAAGTTAATCATGTTGATCGTCCGCCTGTCCTGACGGCTGTGGCGGCAGTAAAGGGAATTGAAAATACTGAGCTGGTGATTAATCTGACCGCGAATGATCCTGATGCTGAGGATCAGGGCAATCTGATTTTTGAAGCCGCAGGATTGCCGGAAGGTTCGGTATTTGATTCAAAATCGGGCTTGTTGACATGGAAACCAAATTTCCTGCAGGCAGGTCAATTCAGTATTGAATATAAAGTAACGGATACCGGAGGTTTATCTGATACTAAAACCGGCAATATAATAATAGATGATCTTAATCGCGCGCCGGTTATGCAGGATTTGGCCGCGCAAACGGTTAAGGAAAATTCAGAGCTGACATTCATGGTAAACGCCAGGGATGAAGATACGGATAATACTTTAACCTATTCGGCCGCAAATTTGCCGGATGGAAGCGCCTTTGATCCGGCGGAAAAGACTTTTACCTGGAAACCGGGTTTTGAGCAGGCCGGAACATATAAGGTATCTTTCAAAGTAAGTGACGGAAAAGCTGAATCAATTACTTCCGTTGATATAACGGTTGAAAACGTAAACCGTCCTCCAAAATTTACCGAATTAAATGACAAGCCGGTAGATGAAAATAAGGAGCTTAGTTTTAAAGTAGAAGCGGCGGACGATGATCAGGGCACAACTTTGATTTACTCCGTTGATAATCTGCCTAATGGCTCTGGTTTTGATAAACCATCCAGATTTTTTACATGGAAACCGGGTTATGATCAATCCGGTAAATATAGCGTGGCATTTAATGTTTCAGATGGAGAAACATCAGTATCGAAGACGGTAAATATAACGGTAAATAATGTGAACAGAAAACCCGGGATCAGCGGGCCTTCTTCAAAAGAAACCGAAGCCGGTTCAACGCTGACCTTCTCTTATTCCGCTGATGATCCGGATGGCGATAACCTGTCCTATTCCGCCAGCGGAATGCCGGCCGGATCCAGTCTGGATTCGAAATCAGGTGAATTTAAATGGACGCCTGCCGAAGATCAGGCGGGGGAAAGCAATATCACAGTCACGGTTAGTGACGGAACCGATGAATCTAAAATTGAAACCAGAATATTTGTTAAAGAAAAGCCTGCAGAAACCATCCCGGTTGGGCAGGATTTACCAAATAAGGAATAATCAACCCAAGCCCGGCCAAGTGCCGGGCTTTTTTTGTGAGAAATTATGACAAAACTTTTCTATAAAATTAAAGGTAAAAGTAAAGGCTACCTGATTTCCGGGGTACTGATCGTAGTGCCCCTGGTGATTACCTTTATTGTAATAAAGGCAATTTTTATATCTCTCGATAATCTTATCAGGCCGGTTTTAGAACCGTTTCTTGGATTCTGGCCGATTGGCATCGGACTGGTTATCACAATTATTCTTATCTGGTTCATCGGGCTTCTGACCAGCAATATCTTAATCGGGCGGCTGTTGATCTGGGGTGAAAAATTGATGTATAAGATCCCGATCGCGAAAGTTGTATATTCCGCGTCAAAGCAACTGATGGAAACATTCTCAAAGAAAGAAAAACAATCTTTTCAAAGGGTAGTGTTTGTGGAATATCCGGGTGAAGGGATCTGGTCGGTAGGATTTGTTAACGGCGAAATTATGTTTCCCGGCGAGTCGGTTAAAAAATTAAATGTGCTGGTTCTGGCTGCCATAAATCCTACGTCAGGATTCTTTATCATGGTTCCCGAGAATAAAACAATTCCGCTGAATATTTCCGTGGAAGAGGGTATGAAATGGGTCGTTTCCGGGGGAATTATAAAACCAGATAAATTTAAGAATACCGATATTCTATAGTATTATCTGCCGGAATAACAGTCTGAATAAAATTTTCGGTTCACGTTCATCCTCTTTTTTTAATCCATGCTAAAAGACATAATTTTCTATCTTTTTCGTGACTGTTTTTACGTCTAATAATGATAAATAAGATAGAAAACCATGTTAATTTTTAGTAAATTTATAATTTTAAAAGGGGGATTTATGAAAATAATAGATAAAGTCGCTTTAATTACGGGCGCAAGCAAAGGAATTGGCAGATCCATCGCGCTTGCCCTTGCTCAGGAGGGCGCAAAAATCGCCATATCCGCCCGTGGTAAAGAGCGATTATCCGAAACTTCCGCCATGCTCAGGGATAAAGGTGCGAATGTCATAGACTATACCGGGGACATGAGCAGGGAAGATGATATCAGAAACTTTGTTAAAAAAACAGTTGATGCCTTTGGCGGAATTGATATTTTAATTAATAACGCCGGATTGGGATATTTTAGTAGTATCGCTGATATGCCTACTGACAAATGGGATGAAATGTTCAATATCAATGTGCGCGGCTTATTTCTCACCACCAGAGAATCTCTGCCATATATACGAAAATCAGGAGAATCTGTTATTGTGAACATCGCGTCTCTTGCCGGACGAAATGCATTTGTCGGAGGTGGCGGCTACGCGGCGACAAAACACGCGGTTATCGGATTCAGCCGTTGTCTGATGCTCGAAGAACGCAAAAACGGAGTACGTGTTCTGGCAATCTGTCCGGGTAGTGTTGATACTGAATTTTTTAATGATGAGAATAATACGCCTGAACCCAAAAGAAACAGCATACTTAAACCGGAAGATGTGGCCGAAAGTGTTATACACATGATCAAAATGCCTCAAAGAGCAATGGTCAGCGAAATTGATATTAGACCGTCAAATCCATAATAAATCTATTAATTAAGGGAAAGAATAAAGGAGTAATGATGCAAACCAGGGATTATATAGCACTTGAAGAACAATATGGAGCGCATAACTATCATCCGCTTGATATCGTTATTTCAAAAGCAGAAGGAGTCTGGGTAACTGATGTTGAAGGCCGGAAATATATGGATTTTCTCAGCGCCTATTCCGCATTGAACCAGGGACATTGTCATCCGCGCATTATGGATGCCGCAATGGAGCAGTTAAAAAAAGTAACACTGACATCCAGAGCGTTTCGGAATGATCAGCTCGGATATTTCTATAAACAACTGGCTGAAATTAGTGAACAGGATATGGTGCTCCCCATGAATTCAGGCGCGGAAGCAGTAGAAACCGCCATTAAAGCGGCAAGAAAATGGGGATATAAGGTCAAGGGTGTTCCGGAAGGGAAAGCCGAAATAATTGTATGCGCCGATAATTTTCATGGAAGAACGACTACAATCGTGGGATTTTCAACTGAAGACGATTATAAGGATGGATTCGGGCCGTTCACTCCCGGTTTTGTTGTTGTGCCTTATGGTGATTTGGATGCATTTAAAAAAGCGGTAAATAAGAATACGGTGGCTTTTATGTTCGAACCGATCCAGGGCGAAGCGGGTATCAAAATTCCTCCCGCAGGTTATTTAAAAGGTGCAAGTGAATATTGTGCTGAAAATAATGTGTTGTTTGTTGCTGATGAAATTCAAACCGGTTTGGGAAGAACCGGAAAAATGTTCGCGTACCAGCATGAAGATATAGAAAAACCCGATATGGTTATAATCGGCAAAGCATTGTCAGGCGGATTTTACCCTGTATCCGCTGTCGTGGGTAAAAAAGAAGTGATGAGCGTCTTTAAACCGGGACAGCACGGCAGCACATTTGGCGGTAATCCACTGGCGTGTGCCATTGCGCGCGAAGCATTAAATGTGATTGTTGATGAAAAATTGCCTGCAAGATCCGCGGAATTGGGTAATTATATGCTTGAATTGTTGCGTACATTAAAGAGTGCGCATGTGAAGGAATATCGGGGACGCGGCCTGTTCATCGCGATAGAACTCAATAAAGACGCGGGTGGAGCCAGGCCGTTTTGTGAGGCATTAAAGAAAGAAGGGTTGTTGTGTAAAGAAACCCATGAAAATGTTATTCGTCTTGCGCCACCGCTGATTATAAAAAAAGAAGAAATCGACTGGGCATTTGATCGGATAAAGAAAGTGCTTGAAGCGTAATAATTTAGAAACCCGGCAAAGCCGGGTTTTTTATTTTTATAATGAATTTTCCCATTTTACATGTAATAATTCAGAAATATTCGACCGTGAAATGTTTTTTATCTACCATTAAGTCGAATTATTATGATATCTCATTTAAACATAACATCCATAAATATAATAAAAACAATCTGTAATGGGTTTTGGCACGGCATTGGCATTAATGAGTAATAAATTAACATACTCATTAATCATCGGAGGATTAAAAATGAAACGCTTAACAGGATTTATCATGGCTTTACTGCTTATGGCCTTTTTTGCGGAAGCCAATGCACAGGATTCACTTGAAGTAAAAAATCAGAATCGTTACAAAAATCAGGTGAAAACAGCAACGAAAACTAAATCACAGGTTCAATCCAGAGTCAATTTTGTTGACGAAAATGGCGACGGATATAATGACAACGCGCCGGATCATGATGGTGACGGAATTCCGAATGCCATAGATGAAGATTACACCGGTCCCAAAGCGAGCGGCGGCCATGGAGTCGGCGGGTATATCGATGAAGACGGTGACGGATTTAATGATAACGCACCGGATGCGGATGGTGACGGCATACCAAATGGCCAGGATGAAGATTATGTGCGTCCCGCGGATGGAACGGGTATGCAGAATCAGTATGGTAATATGCAGGGTAAAATTCAGAGCGGAGAAGGCTTAGGCGGCGAATCGGGTGAATGCGACGGCACAGGTCCGAAAGGGAATGTAAAACAAGCCGGGAAAACTAACTAACGCTCATAGTATTTAAAATCTTAATACCCCCACAACGGTCGGCCCAAAATGATGGGTCGGCCTTTTTTATTTGTCCGAACCATCCACAATTTCTCCCAGCATTTCTTTGACAAGGTTATTTTCTTTGTATTGCCTTAAATATCCCTTCATTACGAACCGGTTAACCCTCTGAAGTTCAGCAAAGTTTGGAATATTGACATCCATCGGTATTTTGATCAGACGGCTGTCTTTTTTTTCAAAAGGAGGTTTAATTTTTGAATTATAAATCAGCTCCGACATTGACACCGGCCAGCTGTAAAGGATTCGTCCGACCTCGTTCCCCTTTGTCCACTCCTGAAGTTTTGCATTAATTTCTTCGAAAAACAGCACCGCGTTCGCAAGCCGAACTCTTGAACCCGCGCGCGATTTTCCCTTTGTTTTCAAATAGGATATCTGGGATTTGCCCTGTTTTTTTCGGACCATGTATTTTTTTATTACTTTATGTTTTTCGATTTTACCCTCTTTGATATACGCAAGGGCGCTGTTACCCGCCTGAATCAATAAGATCAGGTAGGGCGGCGGCAGGACAAGCGGCAGTTCAGAAAAAAGAGCGGATTCGCTGATCGCAGAGATCTGCGGAATAGGGAGAGGAGGACGAAAATCAAATATTTTTTCATTCACATCATCAAAATATGTAAGCAGATTGTTTTTTGAATTGATTTCGGGAATAATATCATGGCGTCCCATAAGGATTTTGAGCAGCCTTATAGAGTCCTGATATGTTAGATTAATATCCATATTTTAAACCTTCGGATAAATTGATTCCGGGATTTCAGCTGACGGAATCTTAAGCTGAGCGAATCATGGATTAAACGGAATTTATTTTTTCTTAACTGACCGAATTTAATAATTTTGACCGTAATACTTTTAAATTTTGCTCACCTTCGCTTCGGGCGATTATAATCGTTCCGCATGAATCACTCCAGACATTTACAGATGTGCGCATCATATCGAGCACCCGATCTACAGCCAGAATTAAACCAAGACCCTCCAGTGGCAGGCCGACCGCGCCAAGGATAATTGTCATCATTACTAATCCGGCCATAGGAATGCCGGCAGCACCGATGCTGGCAAGCAGGGCAGTTAAAACGACAATAAACTGCTGAGTAAATCCCAGTTCAATCCCATAAACCTGCGCGATAAACATGGCGGCGACACATTCATAGAGTGCAGTTCCGTCCATATTAATCGTAGCGCCCAGCGGGAGAACAAAACTGCTCACTTTGTTGGAAGCGCCGGCGTTGTTTTCGATGCAATCCATTGTCAGCGGCAAAGTAACTGAAGAAGATGATGTGGAGAAAGCGGTCATTAGCGCGGCAGACATGGCTTTAACGTGAGAGACGGGATTAATACCGCCGATAAAATATAATAGCGCCGGAAGCGTAATAACCGCGTGAATCGTCAGGGCTAAAATTACCGTCACCATATATCCGCCGAGCGGCAGAAAGACATCAGTACCGGTTTGCGCGACAATTTTTGCCATGAGCGAAAACACACCGATCGGGGTAAAAAGGATTATAAAATGGGATAGCTTCATCATGACTTCAAAAACACCCTGGAAAAAATCGGTCATCTTCTGATTATACGGTTCCGGCGCGCGGGTAATAAAAAAACCAAATAATAAGGAGAAAAAAATCGTTGGCAGAATATCACCGTTTACCATAGAAGCCAGGGGGTTTGTAGGTATAATTCCCAGTAGCGTATCGCCAAGTCTCTCGACATTCGCACTCAACTCCTCGGGTATTTTTTCAAATCCCAGTTCCGCGCCGACGCCGGGTTGAATTAAATTGACCAATATCAGACCGGTGAGAATAGCCAGTAAACTGGTGGAGATGTAGTAAGTAAACGTTTTCAAACTCATTCTGCCAAAGTTTTCAGCGCTGCCGATGCTGGTAACTCCGGAGATGATTGAAGAGACTATTAAGGGCACAATAATCATGCGCAGGGCGCGAAGAAAGATGGTTCCGAGTATGGAAAGTTTATCGATTACAAATGACTCAAAATGAAAAATCCTGGAAATAAACGCGAATAAGATTCCCAGAATCAGCGCGATAAGAATCTGCCAATGAAGTTGAAGTTTCATAAATCATTCTCAGATTAAGGATGTAATAATCTATGCATGTGGATTTAACTAAATATAGAAAAATAAATTTTAACGATCAAACGCTTTGAGATTTAGGATAGTATGATAATAAACCAAAATTTAATCTAATAAAAAAAAGGCCGGTGAGATATGCGAACATACCATTGCCGATTTTTAACTATTTATATTTCAACCGGATGTCCGGCAGGTGACCGTTCGATGGTTATTTTTACAAAATCGATATCGATGAATAATTTTGATCAGGTTTCGGAATTCACTTTTTGCTGCGCTGCCGACAGGGTTTGATCTTTAAGGGTGCGGAGATAATCGAGGGCTTTGACGGAATTGTATTTTCTTTGATATCCAAAAGCAAAAAACTGTATTCCCACCGTATATGAACCATTGGTTAATTCGGGTTTATGCCAGCGTACCTGGCCTTTTAATTTCAATTTTTCACCATCAGGGAAATAGACTTTCATGGCCACAGAATCACCAAATTCAAAGGATTCGGTAACCGTGATGCACATACCGCCTTTTGAGATATTAATCAATTCCACAGGTTTTGAATAAGTATTAAAAAAATCAATACCCCCGGGCTTTTTATACAATACTTTTGTTCCGGGTAATTCAATCCTGTGCAATGTTCGTCTTTCAGCTGGAGAATCCATTCAAATCCTGTTCTATTAAATGATTGGTTGCCGCCGGATTTGAGAAGTGTTTTAACAATATATCCTGAATGGAAAAATTATCCATGATGACCGTCACTGCAATACCTTGCAAGGTAAATCCCCCAAAAATAATTTATGCGCAATGTAAAGATTAAATTGTCCGTTTTAATGAGATTATTTCTTAAGTATGTAATGGCTACGTTTAAACTTAAAGAATTATGTGTAAAAAGCAAGGATTAGAATTTATCGTTTCTGAAATCATTTTTGAATAATTTTTCGGCAAGTTCCAAATTTGCGGGATTTCCCAGATCAATCCATCTTGAATGATCATCCCTGAAACCCTGAATATTCCTGTTCATCCCCGCGAGTCTGAGGTAAAAATCAATAATCGGGAAAGGGGCATTTTCATTAAAAAGGTTCAAAATTTCAGGATTAAGCAGCTGTATACCCGTAAATGACAGGGGAATCAGGTCTCCGGACGGCCGGGTAATGATGGTTTTGTCCTCTTTGACAGATTTCCAGCCGCATAATTGATTGTTCCTGTCAAAAAGCAGATAGCGTGATGTTTTGCGATCCCTGACCGCGAGAGTGGCGAGAGCTCCGGTCTGCTGATGGTAATTCATTAAATTTTTTAAATCTAAATCAGAGAGAACATCCACGTTATGTAGCAGAAATGGTTGTTGGTCATTAAAAAACCAGGCTGCCTTTTGCAGTCCGCCCCCAGTATCGAGCAGAGTATCTTCCACCGATATCTCAATCCGGATATAGTAAGAATTTTTTGATTTGATAAAGGAGATAATCTGATCGGCAAAATGATGAACATTGATGATTATTTCATCGAAGCCAAAATGGATTAACCGGCGGATCAGAAGGTCAATCATTGGAACGCCTCCGACCTCAACCAAAGCCTTTGGTTTGGCCGCGGTCAAAGGATGCAGTCTTGTACCCAGGCCCGCCGCGAATATCATTGCTTTCATTTAATAAGTTTTGGCTTTCTTCTTTTATCTTTTTTCTTATTTTTTACTTCCTACTTCCTACTTCCTACTTCCTACTTCCTACTTCCTACTTCTTCTAACCCACCCCGGGCCTGATAAATCATGCCCTTCCCCTCCCTTATGCATAAGGGAGGGGATCGAGGGGAGGGTTAATGCTTTTGCTTTCACATAAAATTCGCCCCGAAGAATCTAAACAATCAATTTTAGATCAACAGCGTGTTTTTTCCAAGTAAGCAAAAGATCCCTCTTCTTAAAACCCGCCTCTGGCGGGCAGGATGACATTTTGGGGCTGCCGGAACAACCCCTACTCATAACTCTTGCACTCTTAACTCTTAACGCTTTTTACTTTCTTCTCTTTTTTCTTTTATCTTTTATCTTTTTTCTTGTTTTTACTTCCTCTCCTGCTCCCGGTGCCGCAGATCCACACTGATATTATATTTTTCTTTGAGATGTGATGCCATCTGATTCGCGCAATAAACCGATCTGTGCTGGCCTCCGGTGCAGCCGAACGCGATCATCAAATCCGTATAATTCTGTTTTTGATAGGATTCAACTGCCTGATCAATCACCTTTTTTAAGTGGGCCAGGAAGGAACCGACTTCATCCTTTTTTTCAAGAAATGAAATAACTTCAGGATCATTTCCGGTTAGTTCTTTATATTCATTATATCTCCCCGGATTGGGCAGCAACCGGCAGTCAAAAACAAAACCGCCGCCGTTTCCTTTTTCATCCACCGGGATCCCCCGTCTATACGAAAAACTTTGTACGCGTATATTCAGATGCAGTTGAGGGTGCCCAAACTGGCGCAGCTCAGCGGTTTGCACCATTTGTTCCCAGGCGTTTTTAAGTTCCGGGATGCCAACGGGAAGCTCTGTATTACGGAGTACCCATTCGAGATTTTGAATGGCATAGGGGACGCTCTGTAAAAAATGCTCTTTGCGCTCATAAAATCCACGGAAACCATAAGCCCCCAAAGCCTGCATGATGCGGATAAGGACAAAACCGTAATAATGACGGAGAAATTTATCGCGGTCAAAATTAATAAATTGTCCCATAGATTCCATGTATCTTTCAAGCAGCTCCTGGCGGATATCATTTGGCAGATCCGCTTTCGCGTCATAGAGGAGCGAAGCCAGATCATACTGCAGAGGGCCTTTTCTGCCGCCCTGATAATCAATAAAAAAGGGTTCATCGTCCCGGATCATGATATTGCGTGACTGAAAATCCCGGTACATATAATAGTCATGATCGGCTTCGAGCAGATAGTCTGTAAATTTTAGAAAATCGTCTTCGAGTTTTTGCTCATCAAATGGGACTTTGGCCAGTTTTAAAAAATAATATTTAAAATAATTAAGATCCCACATCATGGACTGTCTGTCAAAGCTGCCCCGGGGATAGCAGAGCCGGTAATCGATTCCACTGCCGCCCTCGATCTGGAATCGGGGAAGCGCGTCGATTACTTTTTTGTAGAGGCTCATCAAGGGTTGTGGAAACTCGCCGGATTCCCGGCTTGTCGTCAGATAAGAGAAGAGAGTGGTGTCGCCCAAATCCTGAATCAGATAACAGCTTTTATCCGGATTCTCAGCATAAATTTCGGGGACATTTAACCCTTTGGCTGAAAAATGCTTTGAAAAACCAATGAAAGCGGAATTTTCTTTACGATCCGGATTATAAACTCCGACAGCCGTTTTATTATGTCCTGAAATCCGGAAATACTGCCGGTCGGATCCCTGCATGGGAAGCTGATTTATTTTTAAAAATGATTCATTCGCCCATTCTTCAAAGAGCTTGATAAGATTGTTTTGAATGACAGTTGTCATAAGGCCTTTCTGGCATGCGTCTTTTTTATAGTGTTCAGAATTGATTAAAATTTAACGGATTAAAAAGAACGATGCAAATAAGGGCTTAATTATCAACGCGATGCTATGAATCTTCTCTGAAGTAATATTAACTTTGCCGGAAGCTTTGGCATCCGGTTCGATTTTAATAAATAATTATTCGGGTACTTACTTAGATTATTTCAAAAACTGACCGCATTTTTGCGCTGATTTCCGAAACGATTTTCTGAACTTCCTTGTTTTCCACTGCTTTGAATGAGGCGCTCGGGTCAATAAAAGAGATTTCCGTTTTACCGTTTGTTTTTTCCTGCACAACGACATTACAAGGAAGCATGGTGCCCGCTTTGTCGTCGTGCTGTAAAACCTTATGGGCATTTACAGGATTGCACGCGCCTAAAATGCGATAATTTGGGAAGTCCACATTCAGTTTGGTTTTGAATGTATTGGTAATATCAATCTCCGTAATAATTCCGAAACCGACTGATTTGAGTTTCGATGTGACAAGATCGATGGCTTCCTGAAATCCGTAGTCTGTTTCCTTGCTAAAATGGTAACTCATTGTTTTGACTCCTTTATATTATTGAACATTAATACTAGTTACTTTGATAGGAAAAATTCAACGTAGTTACAATTTCTAATAGATTTTGTTAAATTATCCAAAAAAGATTACCCTGGATACTATTAAGTAAGGAGATTTATGAAGATTAATCATGCGGGAGCTCATCTTGATCAGTTAGTTCGTCAGACAAGAAACCATCATGTACAGCTCAGTTC
>JBFXGD010000067.1:0-16640 GCA_050178385.1 Calditrichaceae bacterium | reverse complement strand
CGATGATAGGATTAGATGGCGTTGCTTTGGCTGCCAAAGCGGTTGGTGGTGTCGTGGTACTTATTGCAGAAGGTTGTGATGAAAAAGCCGAAGAAGAGTTTCAGGACAAAATTGAAGCAGAGGCCAGGAAAATTGAAGAAAAAGCAGAACTGATTGAAAGCGATGCGGATGATATAGAAAATATTGTCATCGAACTTGAAGAAGTAAATCTCGAATTAGGACAGCGAATTCGGGAATGGGAATCACTAAATTTAAGTTTCCATGATGAAAACTAAACCTGGCCGGTTCATTTAAAAATATTCTCTGAGATGACGATATATTGTTAAGGTCATGATCGCTGTGTCTTTAAAGACGGGGAGATGTAAAATCCCCTGTTTCTCTTTATCGTTTGAATTCCCCGCCCCGGAATTGTAAATTCAACACTCATTAAGAAAAAGGTTTATAAAATGAATAATGTGGAATTACTCGTTCCGGCAGGAACCATAGAGAAAATGAAATATGCTCTGTCATACGGAGCTGACGCAGTGTATGCCGGAGTGCCAAGATTTTCCCTGCGCGCCCGGGAAAACGATTTTACAATGCAAAACATGAAAGATGCTATCCATTTTGCACACCGGCTTGGGAAAAAATTTTATTTAACCATGAACATATTTCCTCATAATAGAAAAGTTGATTCATTTGTAAACGTAATGAATGATGTTGTCGGTCTGAAACCGGATGGTTTGATAATAGCTGATCCCGGAATGATCATGCTTGCCAGAGAAAAATATCCTGAGCTGGATATTCATCTGTCGACTCAGGCAAATACAGTGAATTGGGCGACGGTCAAATTCTGGCATAATTTAGGCGTCAAGCGGATCATTTTGAGCAGGGAATTATCCATTGATGAAATAAGTGAGATCAAGCAACGGGTGCCTGAAATTGAACTTGAAGCTTTTGTCCATGGAGCAATATGCATCGCGTATTCCGGGAGATGCCTGTTGTCAAATTATTTTAATCACCGGGACGCGAATCAGGGCACCTGTACAAATGCCTGTCGATGGGAGTACAATATGTATACTGAAAACCCTGATTCACAGGATGAGGGTGACGCCTATATGCCAATCAAAGGCAGTTTCTATCTCGAGGAAAAAGACCGACCCGGTTCATTGATGCAGATCGATGAAGATGAACATGGTACATATATCATGAACGCGAAAGATTTATCGGCCATTGAATTACTGGACCAAATGATAAAAGCGGGTATTGATAGTTTTAAGGTCGAAGGAAGAACAAAATCGGTCTATTATGTGAGTACCATAACACGCGCTTACAGAAAGGCTTTAGATCATTATATGCGATCGGAATCTGTTCCTGAAAATATCCTGAATGAAGTAAATGCCGTCGCGAACCGAGGATATATAACAGGATTTCTTGAAAAAAATCCGCTCGACAGGGGACAGAATTATGAATCAGGTCATTCAGGGAATCATACTCATGTGTTCACCGGTATTATTGATCAATGGGAAGAACAAAATGAAATGGCCAGGATACGGGTGCGAAACCGTTTTAAAACAGGGGAATTTCTTGAAATGATTACACCTGCTGAAACAATTCCCTTTCAGGTAAAAAAGATGACGGACACAAACGGTAATTTGATAGAAATCGCCCATGGGGGCGGGACGGATGTATATATAAATTTACCGAAAAAACCGGATGAATACGCGCTTTTACGTAAACCGGTCGCGGTTTCAGAGATGGTCAGGCCGGATTAATCGCGAGCGCTGTTTTGAAAAAAATATCGAAGACCAAATATTCACAGAAAAGAATCTGACCAAACCGATTTAAAGTAATTTGTAAAAAAGGGTAACTGATAGTGGTGAATATTCATCAATATAAAGACATGACGACTTCTGAATTAGATAAAATGGGTCGTGAATCCACCTTGTTCATTTTTCCCGTAAGTCTGCTGGAGGAACACGGGAACCATCTTCCGCTGGGTGTGGATATTTACGTGGCGGAGTATATGGCTGACAGATTAGCGGCAAGGATTCCCGAAAAATTCGGATTTCATAACATTGTCATCCTGCCCGCGTTGAACATGGGGGTTGGTGGAATACCCATGACAGGTACTATTGAATCGGATTATGACACGACTGTACAGGTCATATTTGAGTATGGGAGAAGCCTTGCAAGGAGCGGTTTTAAGTATTGCCTGATCAGTAATGGTCACGCGGGAAGCCGTCATCTATCGGCATTGGAAACTGTAAAAACACGGTTAATGAATGAATTGCAATTTGAAATGATTCCCGCCGGCAACCGTGTGACTGAGATGTTTTTTTCCGGTGAGTTATTGGAAGAAATTATAAAAAGATTACCGGAACATCTTTCATCGATGGCGGTAAAATATTTTTCAAAAGACGGGCATGCCGGCTGGTGGGAAACATCCATGATGCTCCTGATAAAACCGGAACTTGTTCAGGATAATTTCAAGGAATTGCCATATTCAGAAGAGATAGGAAAGGCCGGATACAAAGGGTATCCGGCCTTTGCCGATTCCGGATTTGCTCAAATTACGGTGGATGTGATTCTTGATTATACTATTATGCATCTTGAAGAATATTTTTTAAAAATTAATTAAAATCTGTTTCGATAGGTAAAAAAGTATTAATTTAGTATAAACAAAATTGATCATACGGGATTATATGATAAACGGTAAAAATAAATTATTTCTTGAAAAACAATACTGTCTTGAAATGCTCCCAAAAGTTTCAAGGACATTCGCGCCGACAATTAAGATGCTTCCGGCCGGGCTCAATGTTCCGGTTACGGTAGCGTACCTGCTTTGCAGAATTGCGGATACTGTTGAGGACAACGAAGATCTATCGATAGAACAGAAAAAAAAGATGCTCGATGCCTATGCCCGGATTTTTGATGATTCAGATTTAAGCGCGCAGTCAAAATTCATGAAACTTGTTCCGTCTTTGTCCAGAGTGACTCCGGATGATGATCTGCTCTATAACCTGCCAGTTGTTCTCGATGTGTATTTTAGTTTTTCAGAAGGTGTGAGGCGACAGATCGGGAAGTGGGTGACCGAAATGTCACTGGGAATGCGAAAGTATGCCCAGTCATCTAAAAAAAGACGATTCACATTTTTGCGAACAATGAAAGAGCTCGATGAATATACATATTATGTGGCGGGAACTGTCGGATATTTGCTGACAGAGCTTTTTTCGCATTACTCCCGAAAAATCACCCCGGCCGTTCGTGGAAAGCTGGAGCAGTTGGCTGAATCGTTTGGAAAAGGTTTGCAAATGGTCAATATCATCCGTGACATGACCGTGGATTTAAGAAGGGGGCAGTCATATATTCCTGACGAATTGCTCAAAAAATATCGTCTTACAAGACAGTCCATATTTAAAGAAGAAAACGCGGACCAGGCGGTAATGATGTTCAATGAATTGATCCAAAATGCCGTTTCACATCTTGATAAAGCGTTGGATTATATTCTTTTGATTCCGAAGGAAGAAAAAAGAATCAGGTTATTCTGCATGCTTCCACTGTTTTGGGCATTGAGGACTCTTCAAAAAATTCATGAAAACACCCTGTCCCTGCTTGGTGAAGAAAAAGTAAAGGTTTCCCGAAAAATGATTCGCAGGGAGCTGTATCTCGCATTCATAAACATGTATTCCAATACACTCATGCGCCGGCACTATCAGCAAATACGAAAACAATTTGATGTGATCAGCGTTTCATCGGCCGCATAACCGTTAAAGAATGACCGGCTTTAAGTAATATTGCTATGAACTCCTTCACAGAATTGATGTCCGCAAAACCTCCCGCAATTCCCTTAACTAATAAGTTTGCATATAAAAATAGTAGAGTTTAATTTACATATTCCAATAACTGGACCAGGAAAATTTAATTAAGAGAAATTCATGGTGAGATTGGAACAGGAATTTCTTTTTGAATGCGGATTGAGATAATGGATAATGTCAGTCTGAGTAAATATTTAAAAGATTTGTTTGCCGTTCAATATCTCGATTTTTTGAACGCGCGCCCTGAACCAAAAGCCGTCAGAGTGAATACCTTAAAAACGACGCTTAGCGAATTTGAGAATCAGCTCATCCGCTGGGATGTCGCTTATAATAAGTCGGTAATCAATGATTCCGGGATTATTATAAAAGATGATGTTCTGCCTTTAAGCCACACACTCGAATTCTTTAGAGGAAACATTCAGTATCAGGGGCTTTCATCACAAATACCTTCAATTGTTCTTGATCCGAAGCCGGGGGAAAAGGTACTTGATTTGGCGGCGGCGCCCGGTTCAAAATCCACTCAAATTGCCGCTATGATGCAAAATCAGGGTCAATTGGTTGTAAACGACTCTTCGAGATCACGGCATCAGCCTTTGAACACGAATCTTCAAAAGGCAGGCGCGATGATTCAGTACATCTATAATCTGCCGGGGGAACGCCTGGGGAAAATTTTCCCGGAGTATTTTGATAAAGTTCTGGTAGACGCGCCTTGTACGGCTTTAGGCACTCTCGCCACAAATCCTGAAATAATAAAATGGTGGACCCCGGAAAAGCTGGAGAAGCTCAACAGCGTACAGAACCAATTGCTTATATCAGCTGTGAAGGCAGCCCGAACAGGCGGCGAAATTGTGTATTCCACCTGCTCGGTTGCTCCGGAAGAAAATGAGCTGGTCATTCAGAGTATCCTGGAAAGATATCCTGTGGAAGTTGCTGAAATTAATATAAAAAATCTTATGCATTTTTCCTGTGGAATAACGGAATACAAGGGACATAAAATAAATCCTGATCTCCGCAGGGCCATACGTATTGTACCGCATCTCCATGACATGGAAGGTTTTTTTGTTGTCCGGCTTATTAAGACGGGTAGAGTTAAACCAAATCGCCTGTCGGCTGAACAGGACCGGAGATTTACAGTAAAACATGATCATGAGTCGGTTAAAAAGGACCTGGAAAGTATTTCTGAAACCTGGGGGATCTCATCATCGTATTGGAAACAGCGGAGATATTTGCGCACGCGTAACCGTATTTGGATGTTTAACAATGATGTTGAATCATTTCCGGATGAGGGATTTACCAATGGAGGTATTTTACTGGGTGAAGAGAAATTGAGAATGTGGAAACTGACAAATCAAAGCGTGCAGCTACTAAGCAATTTGATAACGCGAAGAAGACTAGAATTGACTGACGCGCGATTGATTGAAATATTTAGTTCAGGAAAATTAAAAACTGACGATATTGAAGATGGTTATTTTGTTCTGGATAGGGAAGGACTTCCATTCGCCTCAGTTTATATTGATTCGGGTGAAATGCGAATACGTCTTCCGCATAAATTTAGTTTAGTGTTGTAGAGCAGGTATAGTTTCGTTTATATTTGAATAAGCTCAAATAGTACCCGGATTGAAACGGGTAGATTTAATTAATTATTCTTTCTGAAAAATCTGTAAAAGACGTGAAAAAACTAAAAAAAATAATTGAACTAAGAAAACATCCCGCTTTCAGCGCCTTAATGACACTGTTGATCATCGCGGTTGTGGCATCCGTCTTGGTTGAGTATTCTGAAGAAGGGATCAATGATCAGTTCAAAAATTTTTGGGACTCCATCTGGTGGGTTTTTGTGACAATATCGACTGTTGGATATGGGGATAAAATACCTGTCACTCCTGTAGGCAGAGTTCTTGGTGTTATCCTGATGTTTTTCGGCGTTGCGATGCTCTCTGTAGTAACAGCAACGATTTCTTCCATATTTGTATCTCGTATGATTAGAGAGGGGAAAGGCTTGCAGAATGTAAAAATAGAAAAACACGTCCTGTTGTGCGGCTGGAATGTTCAGGCTGAGCAAATACTGGCTACACTTGATAAAGAAAAGGACAGATCCGCACCGATAGTATTAATCAATCAATTGTCCGAAGAGGATATTGATGTCATATTATCGAAGTTCAGCAATCTGACGATTAAATTTGTCCGCGGTGATTTTACAAGAGAAAATATTTTGACCAGGGCAAACGTCCAGAATGCGGTTTCAGCCATCATTTTGCCGGATAATAGTTCGGCCCTTGTAAAATCAGGCGATGAACGAACAATCCTTGCCACGTTGTCTCTAAAAACGCTTAATCCCAAAATAAAGGTGTACGCCCATATTCTGGAGCGAGATAACATTTCGCATTTGCGGAAGGCCAAGGCCGATGAGGTGATCGTCAGTGATGCTTACACGGGGTTTTTACTTGCGAACTATGTTTCTGCCCCGGGCGTGCCGCAGCTCATTGAACAGATATTCTCGGCAAACGCGTCAAACAAAATCATAAGACGCCAGATACCCGGTGAGCTTGCAGGT
The DNA here is from genome assembly GCA_050178385.1 of Calditrichaceae bacterium. GTDB lineage: Bacteria > Calditrichota > Calditrichia > Calditrichales > JBFXGD01 > JBFXGD01. The sequence goes on along the minus strand of JBFXGD010000067.1, from coordinate 10,292 downwards.
CATAAATATTCGGAGTTATCCGCATACTACAAGGAGCGGTATTCAGGAATTTTAATAGGCCTTGGACAGATCACAGAGCCGTTTAATCTAACGGAAATCCTTAGTGATGATTACTCTTATCTTGATTCTTATATCATGCAGAAATTTAAGGAGGCCGGGCGTGGTATGGATGGGGATGAACAAATTAAAATCGTGGTTAATCCTTCTCCGGACCTGGAGTTAAAGAGATCGGATTTTTATTTATCAATAGAGAGCAGTCAGCATGAATAAAAATATTCCAAAAGAATTATTATCGAAGATGGATTATCTTAAAGAAGTTCCTCTTTTCAGGGATCTTGAAGAAAATGAGATAAAAACCATTCTCGCTGTAATGAAGGTGAAAGAAATAGAAGCCGGCCAGCCGTTTATCAGGGAAGGTGATTTGGATAATACGATTTATATTTTACTGGAAGGTGAGGTGGAAATTTCAAAGTCCCTGGTGCTGCCGCAATGGATTCAATCCAGTCAGAAACAAGAAAAATCTCTTTTGCATCTCTCGGAAAAACATCATCCTTTTTTTGGAGAAATGGCGATGTTTGACGATACGCCCGAACGATCCGCGTCAGTAAAAACCGTAAAAACCTGTTTAATGGCGATGCTTACAAAGAAAGATCTCTTAAACATTTGTGAGAAAGATACACGTATCGGGATGCTCATTTATCGTAATATCGCGTCAGAGCTGGTCGTTCGGTTACGCAAAGCCAACCGTGATATTTTAAAACTTACAACCGCGTTTACTTTAGCCCTGGAGGGGTGATTTGGCGATTCAGGCAGGACGAGGGTCATTTAAAAATTTTCTGGAATATTTCAATTATGTCATGGAAAAGTATTTCAGAAAGGCGCCACCGGTTGCATCTAACATCTATATAAGTGGTGAATTGCTTGAAAATGAGCATCAGCGGGCTAAGGTAGCGCGCATCTGTCACTTTCCGTCTATAATAAATATTCTGGCGAATGATGAGAGCGATCTTGTGCGCAGCGCCGCGCGAAAAAATGAATTCTGGGACCTGATGGGGCAATATCAGGATATCATGGGTTTTGATAAGCGTGAGCGTAAAGAATTCGCGATGAACGAGGGGCAGACAAATGTGCTTGTACTGCTGATGTATGAGGATGATCTTGATATTATAAACGAACTGCTCAGAAATCCGGTCGTCTCGGTGCAGATGCTGGTAAAATATATGCACTTACTCAAAGAGAGAGGCAATGGCAAAAAAGATGAGCAGATATCCGAAATGTGTATCGAAGCTCTGAAGGACAAGAAGGAACGCATTGTAAGAATTTCTGAAATCAATAAAGTCGCAGAAAATCTGAACAATGAAAAAAATTTAATACTGTTTTTGAATCATTTTTCGGATGAAGATAAAAGTATCCGGAAAGCATTGTATAATATCCTGATCGATACGAGCCCGCTTCAGTTGAAAAGAATAGTATTCACCAGTCTCGAAAGTAAACATTTCGAATCGTCTCTTTTACATTTTGAAATTTTGGCGGAACTTGTTTTTGTTATTCAGAAGAGAGAAGATTTAAAACGGGCCAATATTTCGGATCTGAATATCAGTGACAATGTGGTTGCAGATGGTAAATTTCTGACCATTTCAGATTTTTTTCTGCAGATGCTTATCAGGAAACAGGCCATTCTTGTCAAAGCCTGTTCCGAAGATTTGACAAATTTTGACAATGTGATACTTCTGTCGCACAGTCATTTGAGCACCAGCCCCGGGCTGCGGTCATTAGCCGCTAAACAGCTTTCGCTTGATGATATTTTTAATTTGATCAATGACGTTTCCACTCCCAGAAAAGTTTTCAACCGTGTTTTGGATATCCTGAGTGATCATTTTGACGAATCGGTAAGAAAACAGGTAAGCAACTCGTTTGAGAATGAAAGCCACAGGCTAAGAGAGAATCTAAAAGAGCTCGAAATGAGCGTTCAGGCATATTTCGATATTGTTTTTCAATCTTTAGGATATAACCAGATCAATGAATACCATGATGCCATAAAATCAATAGCCGCCGCAGAGAAGCAATTACAAAAATTCAGTAATGTTTTGAAGAAAAATTTTGGTGAAAAGCAGAATGAAATGAATAATTTTTTCCTGGAAGCCAGAATGTTGTTAAATAATACAGCCCATCAGATTTATTACGATACCAGCCCGAAAATAATTCATGAGCTGGAATATGTCCGATCCTTAATCGATGAGATATTTGAGCTGAAGGAAAAAGGGCTTATGACGCTTCGCCCGGGAACACCCGAAGACATCGAATCAGAAATTATGATGCGCGCAAGGACCATTTGGAGAAGCGCCATCAGCGCCTATCTCGGCAGAATAAAAGATTTGTCGGAAATGGTTAAGAAAAAAATTATGAAACTTGCTATGGAAAATGAATCAAGCCAGGAGTTTACAAAAGAGATGGAAAACGCTGTTGCCGATCTGGAATCTTCATATAAGCAAAGGGTTGACTGCCATCTGACTATTGCCTGCCAGGTGTGCAACCGCCGGGGATGCTCATCCGAAAGATTCCTAACGGAAACAAGTTTCTTTATTGGAGAGATTCTGGATAATTTTGTGAATGAATAAATCATGCCCCATTCTTAAATATTTTATTTAATTATCTAATTATTGTATATTTAAGTTTAAACATTTCCAATTAACAAATAGCAATATTGAACAATGAATTATTTAATATAGTTAGAGCTATTCAATAGTACTTCCTGATCGTTATGTCAGGTGTGGATAAAATTCCGAGGAGCGTTATTAATGCGAAAAGAGATTGCTAAAATTTATGATCCGAAGACAGTCGAAGATAAATGGTATCAGTACTGGCTTGAAAAAGGGTATTTCAATGCCGATGTTAATACTGAAAAAAAACCGTATGTCATAGTGATTCCACCTCCCAATGTGACAGCCATGCTGCATATTGGACACGCTTTCAATAATACCATTCAGGATATTCTTATTCGCTATAAACGAAAACAGGGTTTTGAAGCCTTGTGGCTTCCGGGAACGGACCACGCCGGCATCGCGACACAAAATGTTGTTGAGAAACAGCTTGCGAAAGAGAATTTAACAAGACATGACCTGGGAAGGGAAGAGTTTCTTGAGCGGGTCTGGGAGTGGAAAGCAAAACACGGCTCGACAATCATCCGTCAGTTAAAAAAACTGGGTTCATCCTGTGACTGGCGCAGAGAGCGGTTCACGATGGATGAGGGATTATCCAACGCGGTAAAGGAAATATTTATCAGGCTATACGAAAAAGGCCTGATTTATAAAGGTAAATATATTATCAACTGGTGTCCGCGGTGCGCGACGGCCTTGTCCGATGAAGAAGTTGAGCATAAAGACAGTCACGGCCATTTGTGGCATATTAAGTACGGAGTTAAAGGCGAAAAAAACAAATATGTGATCGTTGCAACCACGCGTCCTGAAACAATGCTGGGTGATACAGCGGTGGCGGTGAATCCAAAAGATGAACGTTTTAAAGATTTAATCGGTAAAAAATTGATTTTACCCCTGATGGATCGCGAAATACCTGTAATCGCGGATGATTTTGTGGACCGGGAATTCGGAACGGGCTGCGTCAAGGTCACGCCCGCGCATGACCCGAACGATTTTATGATGGGTCAGAGACACAGTCTGCCGCAGATAACTGTCATGAATCCCGATGGTACAATGAGTGAAATGGCGGGAAAATATGCGGGTCTTGACCGCTTCACAGCCCGGAATCAGATCGTGCAGGATCTGACCAAACTGGACTTACTTGAAAAAATAGAAAAACATCGCCACAATGTGGGACATTGTCAGAGATGCGGAACTATTATTGAACCATATCTGTCCGAGCAATGGTTTGTAAAAGTCAAGCCGCTCGCCGAGAAAGCGCTTAAAGTCGTTGAAGATGGTGAAATCCGTCTGCATCCGCATGAGAGATGGTTTAAGACATATAAACACTGGATGGAAAACGCGCGGGACTGGTGTATATCTAGACAGTTGTGGTGGGGGCATCGTATACCGGTGTATTATTGCAATGACTGTAACGAAATGATCGTTGCCCGTGAGATGCCGCAAACATGTACAAAATGCGGAAAAACATCATTCCGGCAGGAAGATGATGTGCTTGACACATGGTTTTCATCATGGCTTTGGCCTTTCTCAACTCTGGGATGGCCGGAAGAAAAAGCGGAACTGAAATATTTCTATCCTACCGATACTCTGGTCACTGCCCCTGATATCATATTCTTCTGGGTGGCAAGAATGATAATGGCCGGTCTGGAAGTGATGGACGATGTTCCGTTTAGGGACGTGGTTTTAAACGGAATTGTGCGGGATGCCAATGGCCGGAAAATGTCAAAATCTTTAGGGAACGGTATCGATCCGCTGGAGATGATCGATTTATACAGCGCAGATGCTGTGCGCTTTACGCTGATCATGCTGAGTTCGGAAGGGCAGGATATCAATCTTGACCGTAAAAATTTTGAAATGGGACGGAATTTCTCCAATAAAATCTGGAACGCGTTTCGTTTTCTTGATATGAATATCGAAAAGCCGGACACAAATGTATCCGTCTATCAGGATAATTTTGAACTTGCCGACAAATGGATTCTGAGCCGCTTTTATCAGGCGGTGGAAAATACATCAAGAAATCTGGATCAGTTCCGGATTAATGATTCATTAAATTCGATCTATCATTTCTTCTGGCATGATTACTGTGACTGGTATCTTGAATTGATTAAGCCGCGGCTATATAAAGAGGATGCCGAAAAGGATAAAAATACAGCTTTGGCGGTTGCTTCGTTTGTCATGAAGGGAAGCATGGAACTCCTTCATCCTTTTGTTCCGTTTATTACGGAAGAAATTTGGCAGAAATTAAGCGATGATGATGAGCAAAGTATCGTCATTTCCCCATGGCCTGAATCTACTGCTCAAATGAGAGATGTCTCCGCCGAAGAGAAAATGGATATCATTCAGGAAGCGATTGGTTCTATCCGTAATCTGAGAGCAGAAATGAATGTGCCGCTCGGCAAAACTATTCATGTGTTCGTTAACGGAACGGCGGAGGCCTGGAGGATTATAAAAGAAAACGGGCTGTACTTTAATTCGCTTGCAAAAGTTGAAACCATCGAAAAAATCCCGGATAATTTTGATAAGAACGACGCGGGGACAGTTGTTGTTAAAGGGATCGAATTCTTCATCCCGATGGCTGATTTAATAGACAGGGAAAAAGAGAAAATAAGACTTGAGAAGGAGCTGGGCCGGCTGACAGGGCTCGAGAAGGCGCTTAACGGCAAGCTTCAGAACAAAAACTTTCTTGAAAAAGCGCCGGAAAAAGTTGTGCTTGCCGAGAAAGAAAAGCTAAAAAATATTCAGGAAAATTTAGCAAAGGTAAAATCAAATTATGAGAAATTTAATTAGCATTTCACTTCTGCTTGTTCTGATTATTATGCTGCCGGTTTTATCCATTGCTCAGGATGAAGTAGCAATAACCGTCACAAATTCGAATCTGGGGCTTATACGTGAAGTAAGGTCAGTACCCATGGACAAAGGACTTCAAACCATCTATCTGGAAGATATCCCAACCGGGATAAATCCGGGTTCAGTCCTGATAGAAAGCGCAAATCAGTCTTTTAGCGTTCTTGAACAGAATTATGAATATGATCTGATCAGTGTGGATAAAATTCTTGACAAATCGCTGAATCAGGAAATAAGAATCATTCACCCCGATCAGGGGGTAATTGACGGTAAACTGCTTTCGGCTACACCCTCTAATATGATTCTTATAGATGGTGGCGGTCAGATGCAGATTATTCCCAGAAACGGCGAACAAAAGATTTTTCTTAAAGAATATTCAAAAACGAAAACAAATTTCATAACGCGTCCCACACTTGTTTGGAAAGTCAATTCGGAGAGTAAAGGCGATAAGAAGACACTGCTTTCCTATCTGAGCAGCGGTCTTGATTGGCAGGCGGACTATGTGGCAAAATTAAATGAAAATGACACGGAGGTCATGCTGGCATCCTGGGTGACAATTAATAACACATCCGGAAAAGCATATAAAAACGCCCGGCTTAAATTGATGGCTGGAGATATTAATCTTGTAAGTGACCGCAGGGCGTATCCTGAAAGATCGATGGTGAAAATGATGGCCAGAGATGCTGACGCTTTTGTGGAAAAGGAGTTTTTTGAATATCATCTTTACTCACTGCAGCGTCTGACCGATCTTGAGCAGAACCAGATCAAGCAAATACAGCTATTTCCCGAAACAAAAAGTAATGTGCAAAAAATCTATCGTGTGGACAGCGCGGGTGAGATCAGTGTCTCTGTATTTGTGATTCTCAAAAATTCGAAGGAGAATAATCTGGGTTTTGCCCTTCCGGCAGGAACTATTCGTCTATATAAAGCAGACGGAAATGAACTGGAGTTTGTTGGCGAAAATCGAATTAAACACACACCAAAGGACGAAAAACTGGAAATTGAGGTGGGAAAAGCCTTTGATGTTGTCGCGGAACGGGATGTTCTTGAAACACAGAGAAGAGAAAAGCGTTCACAGACACAAAAAATAAGTTATACGCTTCGAAATCATAAGAACACAGATATTGAACTTGAAATACTGGAACGCGTAAACCCGTATCAGGAAGTTGAACTTGTTTCGTCTAATTACAAACTATTTGAGAAGAAAGCGAATTTTCTGAAATTTAAAATCCCCGTTAAAGCGGGTGAAGAGAGTTCCTTAACGATGGAGTATATCAGTAGGTGGTAATATAATTATGGCTTCCAAGGATAAAAAATTCAATGAGAAAGAACTGAGAAGCAAAATTCGTGAAGAACTTGAGAAAGAACATGAGCTGGATGCTGATCAGTCTCCCGATAAAACGAATGAGGAAACCCGGAGAATAAAGGCGTTCCGCGCAAAAGAAAGTTCTTATTTTATGGAGCATTTCCTGCGGAGGGAAATCGAAGAGCAAATTTACTCAAAATATCCGGAGTTTATTCGTTGCGGTAATCATCTCCAGGAAGTACGATGGCTTACGCCGTTGGAACTGGAAGATGAATTTGAATTTTACCCGTTCGATGAAACCTTTTGGGAAAAGTTCACAGGAAAATTCAGGAGAGTAAGACACCCAAAAATTCCGGATTCGCCTGAATTACAACAGTTAACGAATGAGTACGCCGAGAAAATCGAAAGGGAAGCCCGGGAGAGGATTGAACTTTATCGGGAAAAACTAAAAAAAAGTGAACGCAGAATTACAGGCCGCGCTCATGATAAAATCGTTGAAGATGAGCAGGATAAATTTTATAAAAAACGCGGCGGTTATAAAAAATATCAAAACCATATCGGTGAATATCGCTGGCTGACAAAAGAAGAATTTGAAAGTCAGGATGAGTATTTTGAAGAAGTTGAGTCCAAAGGCAAAATTCTCCTGAAACGCGTACTCATTGCAGTTGCATTGCTTCTTGTCGCGGGTATCATCTGGTCCATCCAGAATCTTTCTTCTCCCAATGATAATCCAAAAGCTTATCTGGTGGTCAGTCTTAATGACAATCGCGGTCATTTATACATTGATCAAAATCTGGCTGTCGGATTTAAGGCAAATTCTCCGTATCCGATACAAACGGGAAAACATGAAATATCACTTATCCGCGCAGGGTACATTATTCAACCAAAATTCCTGCAGATTGATGCAGACCAGGGTGATACGGTACGTATTGCCTTTGAACTCATTCCGCGGGAAGACAAGGAAAGCGGTGTTGTTCGTATTCACGCGTCATATTCGGAAGCCGCGGTGTTTGTCGATGGTGAATTTCAGGGTACAGTAGGAAATAATCCCATTGTCCATCTTCCGGAAGGCCAGCATACAGTCTCGCTGAATAAGGAAAAATATATATCATCGCCGAGACAGCACACATTTAAGCTGGATGCCGGTGACACGCTCGACTTGTCATTTAGTTTGTCCGCGGTCAGATCGATGGGAGCCGCCGCTGTTAACCCTTCTCCCCAGGCTGTGGGATTGATTGAAATTCGTTCGAATATTAAAAATGCCGTCATATATCTCGATGGTCACGAAACCGATTTCCAGACTGATTATGTTTTACAAAAAATACCGCTGGGTCAGCACATCGTAAAGGTATTTAAAGAAGGCTATAAATCATATCCCGAAGAAAAGGTTGTAAAGTTAAGCGAAGATCAAAAACGCGCAAGTGTAGATTTTACACTCACAAATACGGCCAAACCAATCACAATTCGTACTTTTCCGGTTGATGGGGCAATTTTTGTAGACGGTAAATTAGCGGGAACCGGAACTTTTTCCGCGACTTTAACCATGGGTGAACACCGGATTTCCTTTGGTGATCTTGAATATTATCAGAAGCCTGAGGAACAGACTATTGACATTACGCCTGATGGTGATGATCATTTTGAGTTTCGTTATACCGGTGAGTATTATGTCAGTTTCAGCAACAAAGAAGTGGAACCGGCGTCAGCTCTTGCAAATATAAATGTAGGCTATATGCAGGAAGATGATAAATTCACAACAAGCCGTAATAATGGCCCCGAAATCCTGCTGGACAATGTTCTTAGAGAAAAAATCTGGCACCTGGGGTACGCGTTCCAGTACCGGAATCCACCGGGGACAGACGCGGTTTTATTACGCTTCAAAATTCCGACTACCCTTGACCTAAAAGATCCCTTGCAATTAAAGCTCTGGGTGTATAAAACAGGTGAAAACTATCCGTTGGCGATCAGCGGCAAACCCTACTACAGGATCTTTATCAATCATACCATATTTAAAGATGAAATTATGCCGCGGTATGATGAAAAGGAAGCGGGAGAAGAGAAATTTGAAGTTTACCGCATCAACAGCTTCCTTAAGCCGGGTTATAATACAATCATTATCGCGACATCGGAAAAAGCATCAGGGTTTTTAAATTTATGGAAAGCCCGAATTGAATAACAATTCCGGAGCATGTGAACTGCATAGAAAACGTTCTGAACAGAGCGTATTATTTTATATTTGAATATCCGGTTAGAGAAAATGAAAAAAACGAATAATCTGTTTGATCAAAATTTTGAAAATTCCCTGAACCGGCCGCTTGCTGAAAGATGCCGGCCTGAGAAACTGTCAGAAATCACAGGGCATAAGTCAATCATCTCGGAAGATGGCGGGTTGTACAAGCAGATTAAATCGGGATATCTTCCGTCGCTGATACTTTGGGGACCGCCGGGAGTGGGAAAGACAACTCTGGCGAGAGTATTGGCATCAGAAATGAGCTACTTGTATGAACCAATCTCGGCAGTTACTTCCGGTGTTAAAGATGTTAAGGAAATCATTGAAGAAGCAAGAAAGCAGATCGGATATTATAATAAGAATACGGTTCTGTTTATTGATGAAATTCACCGGTTTAACAAAGCTCAGCAGGACGCGCTTTTACATGCTGTTGAAGACGGAACCATCGTTTTGATTGGCGCGACGACTGAAAATCCCTCGTTCGAAATCAACAGCGCGTTACTCTCCAGGTGTCAGGTTCTGAAGCTTGAACCTCTTGAAAAAGAAGATCTGCTTCAAATTATCCGGAATGCCCTAGCGGGTGATTCTGTATTGTCGCGGTATGAAATCATTATTGATGGTATGGATGATTTGCTCTATTACGGATCGGGTGATGCCCGGCGGACATTAAATCTGCTCGAAATAGCCTTCTATATGTCGGACAAAACCGGTGACAAACTGAGTATTACCGATGAACTCATAAAAAAAGCAGCAAGCCAGAATCCTCTGTATTATGATAAAAAGGGCGATTATCATTATGACACAATTTCGGCTTTTATAAAAAGTGTCCGCGGCAGCGACCCTGACGGGGCTGTATACTGGCTGGCCCGGATGCTTGAATCAGGTGAAGATCCGGTGTTTGTCGCCCGGCGTCTTATAATCCTGGCATCGGAGGACATCGGCAACGCCGAACCCTACGCGTTGTCACTGGCGAACGCAGGATTTGAAGCCGTAAAAAATATTGGAATGCCTGAAGCGCGGATTGTTCTTTCACAGGTTTGTACTTATCTTGCGTCAGTTCCAAAAAGTAACGCGGCTTATCTGGCGATTGACAGCGCCATTCGGGACGTTAAAAATGGAGGGATTCAACCTGTTCCTTTGCATTTGAGAAATGCTCCGACTAATCTGATGAAGGATCTGGAGTACGGGAAGGATTACCTTTATCCGCATGATCATCCGGGGCATTTTATCGGACAGGACTATCTGCCGAAAAACT
>JBFXGD010000066.1:0-16903 GCA_050178385.1 Calditrichaceae bacterium | reverse complement strand
TTTTCTCCGGGGGATTGATTCGATGGGATGGGCGCACTTTTACTGGCTGACAAAATTTTAGAGCGGATATGAAAGAAATTTACATATTAACGGGACCTGTCCGGAGTGGCAAGACGACGAAACTCACGGAATGGTGCGAAAAACAAGACAACGTTGATGGAATTCTTGCCCCGGTTGTTAATGGAGTCCGGTATCTGCATCATTTTGTTTCAGGTGATCAGCAAAGGCTTGAAACGGAAAATAGTAATGAAGCAACGGTTAAAATCGGACGCTACAATTTTGATCAGAAAGTATTTGAATGGGCAAGGGAACGATTAAGTTCACTTAAACTAAAAAAATTGCATTGGCTGATTATTGACGAAATAGGGCCGCTTGAACTCAGGGAGCAGGGTCTTGAATCAGCCGTTTCCATGATATTGGATCATCGGTCAGATTACCATAATCTTTCGGTGATTCTTGTGGTGAGAGAACAACTGTTACAGGATGTTATCGGTCATTATCAGTTAACAAACATTAAATTACATATCATACGTGATGTTGACGTTTTACAGGATACTTTAGGCAGATAAGATGAGTAATAATGAATCGGGAAATTTCCCATGGGGTCATCCCAAAAGATATAATTCATTCAGTGAATATCAGAGAAAGATTTATGGTGAGCGGGTACAGAAGGTCACCGTGGACGCCGGATTCACATGTCCGAACCGTGACGGTTTGATTGCAAAAGGCGGGTGTATTTACTGCAACAATGAAAGTTTTAATCCGGGTTATAATGATTCGGTCAATTCTATATCTCATCAGATAAATGAAGGCGTGGAGTTTCTAAAACGCCGTTATAATAAGGTAAAAAAGTTTATAGTTTATTTTCAGCCTTACAGCAATACCTACGCGCCGCTCGAAACTTTAAAGCAATATTATGAGGAGGCGTTGTCCCATCCCGAAGTCATCGGACTTACCATAGGCACAAGACCGGATTGCGTGGACGAAGAAAAAATACTCTATCTCGAAGAGCTGTCAAAAAGTCATGATATAACGGTTGAATACGGTCTTGAATCAATCTCCGATGAGACGTTAAACAGAATTAACCGGGGACATGACTTCCAGTCATATCTTGACGCGGTGTCTATGACAAAAGGCCGCGGTATAAAGATATGCACGCATTTAATCATAGGTTTCCCCTGGGAAAATAAGACGCATTGGTTAAAAACGGCGGAAGTGCTCTCCACCATTTCCTTTGACTTTCTAAAAATTCATCAGCTGCACATCGTCAAGGGAACGGCGATGGAGATCATGCATAAAAAGAAACCGTTCAGCCTTTTGGGACCTCAGGAATATATGGATGTATTGGTTGGTTTTCTTGAAAGGCTGGATCCGGAAATCGTGATCCAGAGACTTTTTGGCGAAGCGCCGGTCAGAACACTCGTCGCTCCCCACTGGGGCCTGCGAAATTCGGACCTGCTTCAGATGTTTGACAGAACCCTTGAAGAGAGAGATGCCTGGCAGGGGAAGGAAGTAAGAAGTAGGAAGTAGGAAGTAAGAAGTTAAGATAAAAGAAAAAAGATAAAAGAAAAAAGAGTTGGGTTGTGAAAAATTAGCTGTACCTGTTGGGCTCTCTCTGCATGTCATGCCGCAGGCATCTTTGTGTGACTTGGGAAGAGGGGAAGGAGGAAGTAGGAAGTTAAGATAAAAGAAAAAAGATAAATGAAAAAAGAGTTAAGAATTTAATTGTGGTGTGTGATTATGAGCTATGGTTGTAAGAACTTAGGAGTATAGGGAGAAGCGAAACAGACCAGGGGTTACGGGGTGGGAGCGACTTTTGGCGCGGAATGGCTCTTCCGGACAACCGCGATCCCGCTAAAAATAATCAGCATCCCAAAGACTAATTTCAGTGTGATCGTTTCGCCCATCACCATCCATCCCCAGAGCAGAGCAAGGGGCGGTGTGATGAAAGTTATCAGTGACATGAGCACGGCGGATGTGGTTTTTAACAACCAGAAATAGAGTACAAAGGCCACCGCGGTACCCATTATTCCCAGATAAAGGATTGATAATACAGCCGGTATTGTAAAATCAGATTTTCCGGCTGATTCGAATAAATTATGCAGAATAAAGAATGTAATCCCGGTATATAACAAAGGCAGGGTGTTCATTGTTACGGGGTGGTAAGTTGCCCGCGCTTTTTTTCCTAAAATGGTCCCGGCCGCGGAAAACGCGGGACTGATCAGAACCCCGATCATTCCATAAACGGCATAGGGATGACTAATATGAAGCTGATCACTGAATATGACAACGATACCCGCAAATCCGATCAATATGCCGAGCATCTTTTTGAATGTAATTTCTTCGGAAGGAAGAAATTTGATCGAAAAAACGGCCACATAGAAGGGCATTACCGAGAACAGGACACTCGCCAGTCCTGAATTGATATACTGTTCTCCCCAGTAAACCAGAGCATATCCGCCGGAAAAATTGACCAGACTGAACAGGAGAAAAAAAAGATGACTTTTCAAATCACGGGGAAATTTTAATTTAAGTTTATATGCATAGATACTAAGAACCAGAAATGCGGTGAAGAAACGCCAGCCGGCAGATAGAAATGGGGGCAGTGTTTCAAGACCGATTTTGATGGCAAGCCATGTTGAACTCCATATCAAAGAGAGAATTGCGATTACGATCCATGGAGTATATTTGGTATTCGAATTCATATGTGTATGCCCTTAAATGGAAAGGCGAACATACTAAATTTGTTATTTATTTACAAATAATTCATTTCATACTAAATTTAAAATTTTTGAATTAACCGCTTTCTTATTCGGGGACACTTCATGAGAGTATTAAAAAAATCCACAGACGATGAGATACAAAAGATTCTTCGGATTTTTAAAAGACTTTATTCACTCAAGTCAGTTCAATTTATCCCTGATGAGCAGATCGCTTCTATGGGATTTTCCCAACCCGAACTGGATAATTTGCACTGTGATAAAGCACTTATCAAAGGCAGCGGGAACCCGGTGGTCTTCAGCAGCACTTCTTCAGACGCCGTATTCCCCATATTAAAAGACCCGGACTTTTACGGGCTGATAATGGCCGAAAAAGGTGACAGCTGGAATAAAATAGAGAAAGATGTGGGCGGATTAATCACACGATATTTGGCTAGTATTATCGATAACCAGTATTTAGTGGATGACATCCGGAAATTCTCAGGCCGCATGGAACAGCTTGTCACTGAGATGAGCGCTTTTCACGAGATCACAAGGGCATTTGAGTCGGGTCAGAATTTGCAGTCACTTCTTGAATTTATCATGGAAAAGTGCATGACGCTCATGAGCGCTGAGGCTGCTTCTCTCATGCTGATGGTTGAAGACGGAAAGGAATTGGAATTTAAAGTTGCTCTGGGTCCAAAAGGGAAGGAAGTAAAACCATTCCGATTACAGGTTGGAAAAGGGATCGGTGGTTGGGTCGCGCAGATGAAAGAAGCCGTGCTGATCCCCGACGCCTATAAGGATTCAAGATTTGATCCTTCATTTGACAAAAAGAGCGGCTTCGTAACCCGCACTATCCTATGTGTTCCCATGGTTTATCAGGAGAAGACAATCGGAGTCATGCAGATCCTGAATCGAAAAGACGGTCAACCCTTTAATCAAAACGATCTGATGCTTTTTACCATCTTCGCGACACAGGCAGCGCTTTCAATTGAAAATGCCAGGCTGCTGATTGACGCGCTTGAAAAGGAGCGTCTCGAAAAAGAACTTGAGGTTGCGGCGGAAATTCAGAGACTGATCATCCCGCAGGTTCTGCCTAAAATACCGGGATTTGAGATAGCCGCCATAAATATTCCCTGTAAACAAGTGGGGGGAGATTTTTATGACATCTATAAAATTGATGAAGAAAACTTCCTGATCACCATAGCGGATGTCTCCGGTAAAGGCGTACCGGGGGCGCTTGTTGTATCAACCATGCAGGCATCACTGAGGGCATATTTGAAATATACAAAAAATCTGGTTGAACTGACCGGTTATCTCAATGAGCTGATCATAGAACAGACAACGGACGACCGCTATATAACTTTCTTTACGGGTATCTATAATACCAAATCGGAAGTCCTGCGTTATATTAACGCCGGACATAATCCGCCTTATTTGCTGAGATCCGGAACTGAAATTATAGAATTAAAAGGAGGGGGCATACCGATAGGGCTTCTCCCTTTCACCTATACTGAGCAGCAAACAGCAATAAAGAAAGGTGATTTTATTCTTTTTTATACAGACGGTCTGGTAGAAGCAATGAATCCTGAAAAAGATGAATTTGGCGAGGAACGGGTCATTTCATTTTTGAAAAACAAAAACAGTTGGAATCCGCAGGAATTTATAGATGAGCTAAAAAAGGATGTAGGTGTGTTCTGTTCAGGTGAAGCTCTTTTTGATGATTTTACAATCATAGCGATCAGAAAATAAAAAAAGGCTGTCTGGTTATCAGACAGCCTTTTGTACTCCCAAGGGGATTCGAACCCCTGTCGTCGCCGTGAAAGGGCGATGTCCTAGGCCTCTAGACGATGGGAGCGTCTTATATTTAAAAGGGTGGATGATGGGAGTTGAACCCACGACCCCCAGAGCCACAATCTGGTGCTCTAACCAACTGAGCTACACCCACCATTCATTTGGAGAGAATGTACGCCCTGGAGGATTCGAACCTCCGACCCACTGCTTAGAAGGCAGTTGCTCTATCCAACTGAGCTAAGGGCGCAACTTAGTCGGGGCGAGAGGATTTGAACCTCCGACCCCCTGCTCCCAAGGCAGGTGCGCTGCCAGACTGCGCTACGCCCCGAATGGATATTGCACTCTCAACCAAGAGTCACGCAATATAGAAAAATAATTTTAATGAGTCAACACTCCGCCCTTATAAAGTCATATTTTTTATAAAAAATTCTTTCAGCTGGCCGATCGCCTTTCCCCTGTGACTGATCCGGTTTTTTTCATCGGTGTCAATTTGCGCGTATGTCTTTTTTAAACCTGGAATGTAGAAAAGAGGATCATAGCCGAATCCTTCTACACCGGTAAGTTCATCCAGAATTATTCCGTCGGTGGTTCCGGTAAAAAAAATCTCATTTTTTTCATCCTTATAACAAATAGTGCAGACAAATTGCGCGTTTCTGTATTTTTCCGGGATTTGACGAATTTTTTCGATCAATAATTGGTTATTACTTTCATAGGATGCGTCGGGGCCGGAATACCGGGCGGAATAAATTCCGGGTTCACCGCTCAGGGCGGGGACAACAAGACCCGAATCATCCGCAAAAACAGGCGTCCGGAAATATTCAAAATAAGCCCGGGCTTTGATGGCCGCGTTTTCATGAAATGTAAGGCCGTTTTCATTGACATCAGGAAAATTTTCAAATTCATTCAGGCTTGATATGGTAAGTCCGTCCAGATCAAGAATTCGTCTGATTTCATGAATTTTATGCTGATTTGTGGTTCCGGCGATCAGTCTGAACATAAATTACTTTCTGTTGAAAAAATGATTAGTAGAAATTGATCTGAAACACTTTAATAATGCTGATTAGGTTCTATATTCTGAAAAAATGACAAAGGTTTAATCATGAGAAGATTTCTTTATTTTTTAATACCATTTATAGTGATGATTACTGCGGAATTATTTTATATAAACTACCGGCTTAATAATATCATGAATGATCTTGAACACAGGCAAAATAGTATTGAACAACAATTCATGGCAGTGGAAAATGAAGCGATAAACATCACCGTTAAATATACGGTATTCCGCGACAAAATTGAAAATCTCAAACGGGTAAAAAAAGAACCGATTATAGTGGATTCCCGAATGGATTCTGTATTTAATAACGACATGATTCTGGTAATGAATAACTAAATCACTCAGTCGCTTGTATACACCTTCAAAGAGCCCACCCCGGTATCGACCTTTATGTCCAGGATATATTCGGCGTTATGATAATTTTTTGATATATAGACATCATCCTTTTTTATGGCGTTTTCCACTGTAACACTGCTCAAAAAAGAATCATCAATTTGAAGTTTGAAGCCTGCTCTTTTATCAATATTAAGTTTTGTTGATGCCGCGCCGACTTCAAAAAAAAGCTCGGCATTGCGTCCGGCTTCACCAACAACATCAAACTCATAGTCACCGACACCGCCTTCAAATCTAAACACCTTAAAGTTGGAATTAAGAAGATTTTTACAGTGCAGCTTACTTACGCCTGCTTCAATTTGAAAGGTTTCCATCACAACCGGATTTGGTTTGGAAAAATTAATATAAGTGCTGCTCGCGCCGCACTCGATACTAAGTTTTGATATTTTAAGTGAACCAAACTCAAGATTATTCTCTGCCGCCCCGAGTTCAATATTAAAGCTAATTGGAACTTTTGGTGAAAATCTAAGATCCCATACATTCCTTTTGACATCACTAAGGGTTTTAATTTGTGTACGGCTATCTTCTCCCTTTTTTTTGTCGCCGTCGGAAGACACCGATAACCGGCCAATGTCCCTATAGACTGAATAATCTATAGAGGGCTCGATGGTGTCAAATTTCAGCTTCCCGAAGAACAACTCATCCGGATTTCCAGGACTGATTTTAAGGATACCAACCCCGAACTCGATGTTGACCTCGATCATTTTTTCATCAGAGATATTTATTTTTCGGGTAAGCGTGCTTTTACTGTCGACCGGCAAAACGGATTCTGATAAAACTATGAAAATGAAGATCACTAGCGCGATATTAAAGTTGTTTTTCAATATAGTACATCCTTTAGGGACTTGTTAAGCATTTCTCTTGCTCTGAATATCCTTGCTTTTACCGTCCCGAGAGGCAGATCCAGCATCTCGGAGATTTCTTCATAACTTTTTTCATCCTGATGTCTAAGGATAATAACTTTTCTGTATTTTTCGGGAAGATTGTCAATGGCTTTTCTTATAAGCCGGCTTTTTTCGCTGGCAAGCATCTCCTTTTCCGCGGTCGGCTCGGTATCAGCGTATTCATGTTTTATTTCATCATCCTTGTACCGGATGGTTTCGTCCATTGAGTACGTTCTAAGTTTACGTTTCCTGAAATAATCAATACAGTTATTGGTCGCTATTTTGAACAGCCAGGTTGAAAAAGCGTATTCTTCATTGAAAGAACTAATGGAATTATAAGCCTTAATAAAGGCTTCCTGGAGCAAATCTTCAGCTTCCTGATGATTATGAACCATCCTGTAGATTATATTATAGACGGCATCTTTATAGAGTAAAGTCAATTCGTCGTATGCTTTACCGTCTCCGTTTTTAGCGCGTTTTACTAATTCTGAATCATCTCTCTTCAAAATTGTCCTGAATTTTGGTGTCCAATAAAAATGAACCGGTCAATTGCCTTGCTAATGGATACTTAAATTAGTAAAATTTAATTCAAAATAAATAATTATTTATCAAACAAAAATTAAAGATTTGTTTAGCACAATGTCAAGAAAGAAATCAGGTAATGGAAATGAATATACCGGGTTCCCGGACCAGCATTCGTGGCATAGGAATAGACATGGAAGATAATTCCAGGATTGGACGGATGATCTTGAAATGGGGCGAAACATTTACGGGCAGGATTTTTACAGAAAATGAAATTGCTTACTGCAGTCCAAAGCATGATAAATTCGCTTCTTTCACGGCCCGTTTTGCAGCCAAGGAAGCGCTCTTTAAGGCGATTGGCACCGGCCTGAGAGACGGTTATAAATGGAAAGAGATTGAGATTCTTAATGACCATCTCGGGAAACCGTACTTCCGGTTTTACGGGCGTGTGAAGGAAACTATCGGTAAAGACCGGGTTCTGGTTTCACTGTCACATACTGCTCAAATTTCATTTGCGTTTGTCGTCATTGAGCATTCATTCGAAGGAGGTAAATATGATTAAGGTCGTATCGAATGAACAGATGCGCGGTCTTGATAGGCAGACAATAGATGATCTTGGAATGCCGGGAATCGTTCTGATGGAGAACGCCGGTTATAAGACATATTTAGCGATACAAAATAAATGCGTCGAGAAAAGAATTCATCAGATTTTTGTACTGTGCGGAAAAGGAAATAACGGCGGTGACGGATATGTCATCGCGAGACATCTTTTCAAAGCTGGCTTCGGTGTAAAAATTTTAACGGTAGCGGCTGAGAATGAGCTTGCGGGTGACGCTTTGACAAATTTTAAAATTTGTCAAAATTACAGGATTCAGATTGAAAAAATTAAGTCAATATCTGACCTGCCTCTTTTGCCCGAAAACAGTATGATAGTCGACGCGTTGCTGGGAACAGGCATAAAAGGCGCGGCTTCGGGATTGTATAAGTCTGTTATCGAATGGATCAATGAACAAAATGGCACAATAACGGCAGTTGACATACCGTCCGGTTTAAACGGAAACTCAGCGGATATTATCGGGAGCGCGGTAAAAGCTGATTTGACCGTAACGATGGGGTTGCCAAAATACGCGCATTTATTCTATACGGCGCGTGACTTCACGGGAGAATTGCTTATTGCCGATATAGGAATGCCGGATTTTCTTCAAACGAGTGAGGAGATCCGTGTAAATCTTATCGAAAAAAAGGATATCATTTTGCCGGAACCCCCCGCATGGCAGAATAAATACACGGCGGGTAAAGTGTTTATCCTTGCGGGATCCGCAGGAATGACGGGAGCTGCGGTCATGTCCGCGTTGGCGGCGCAAGTCACGGGGACCGGTTTAATTGTCGTGGGGATAGCGAAATCATTAAACCCGATTCTCGAGAATAAGTTAACCGAGCCGCTTACCCTGCCTCTTCCTGAAGATGAACAAGGGATTTTGAGTCAGGATGCCCTTCCTCTTATTTATGAAAAAATGGATTGGGCGGATGCCGTTTTAATAGGACCGGGGATGGGAAGACATCCGAAAACTATGGAAATCATCACGCATGTACTTGAATACGGGATCACTCAAGGCAAGAAACTAGTGATCGATGCGGACGCGCTTTATTTGCTCTCAGAAAAGAAAGATATTTTAATCCGGTTAAATGAAAATCATGTACTTACACCCCATTATGGCGAATTCCTAAGGTTGTCCGGTGATTCAAAGAGCAGTCTCCATGCGGAGCCCTGGGAAGGACTCAAGCGATTTAACAATAAATATCAATGCATCGTCAATCTAAAGGGCGCACCCTCCGTTGTGGGGCATAAGTCGAGAGGATTATTTATTAATTCGACCGGTAATCAGGGACTTGCAAAAGGCGGGAGCGGCGATATTCTTGCGGGGATTACGGCAGGATTTTTGGCGCGAAAAGTTGATCCTGTGAACGCGGCATTCTATGCCAATTACATTTTGGGAATGGCCGGCGATGAGGCAAAATCCGAAATGGGGATGATTTCCTACACACCTGTTGATCTTATCGGGTATATTAAAAATCTTCTGAATTCCTTCTGAATTTATTCCTCATCGCGGTGAATCTCAACTTAACCATGTCAAAAAATTGAAACATTTTACAGGGATATGAAGACTCGTTTAATTTTGTTGACTTTTGATATATTTCTAATTATAATTGTACGCAAGTTATTAAAAATACTTGATTTATATAAATTCAATTTAAGGCATAAATATACATCAAATTTCAAGACGTGTCTGGAATTGGCTCCGGTTAACGCGTTTATTGCTGTGGTTCACGCAGACACCTTGAGATTAAACTAAATTTTCGGAGTATTGAAATGGAACGGATACTTAAAAGAACTGGTTCTATGATTGAAGCTTCCAGAGTCCATGAGATCTTGAAGAATTATATGCTGATCGATGGATTTGATTTTGTGGTTGATCTTGACAAGAGTAAAGACAGTTATCTGGTTGATAAAACAACCGGTAAAAAGTACATCGATTTTTTTACCTACTTCGCATCAGCTCCGCTCGGTCATAATCCCGATGGCTTGCTGGACGATGAGTTTCTCGAAAGATTAAAGCGCGCGGCGATTAATAAACCGTCGAATTCAGATCTTTATACAACAGAAATGGCTGCCTTTGTGGAAACATTCAGCAAAGTCGTAAAACCCGATTACATGAAGCACCTGTTTTTTGTTGATGGTGGAGCGTTGGCGGTAGAAAACGCGTTAAAAGCTGCTTTTGACTGGAAAGTGCGATTGAATAAAGAGCGCGGTCTCGGTGAAGAAAAAGGATATCAGGTCATTCATTTTAAAAAGGCGTTTCATGGACGAAGCGGATATACGCTTAGTCTGACAAATACCTTTGATCCAAATAAGGTTAAATATTTTCCCAAATTTAAATGGCCGAGGATAACATCGCCTTTCCTTCAGTTCCCGGTGACAGATGAGGTGCTCAATAATGTGATAAATCTCGAAAAACAGGCTGTCCGGGAGATTGAAGAAGCGGTGAAAAATAATCCGCATGATATCGCGGCGCTGATAATCGAACCCGTTCAGGGTGAAGGCGGCGACAATCATTTCCGGCCCGAATTTTTTAAGGAACTGCGCAGGCTGGCGGATCAGTACGAATTTATGTTCATCGTTGACGAAGTTCAGTCGGGGATGGGCTTAACGGGTAAAATGTGGGCGCATGAATGGTACGATGTTAGACCGGATATGATCTGTTTCGGGAAAAAAACCCAGATTTGCGGATTTATGAGCAGTGACCGAATTGATATGGTTACGGATAATGTATTCCGTGTATCCAGCAGGATTAATTCCACGTGGGGCGGTAATTTGACCGATATGGTCCGCAGTCAAAGATATCTGGAAGTCATCCGCGATGAGGATCTGGTCCGTAATGCTGCTGAGAAGGGAGCATATCTAAAAGAAAAACTCCACGATCTGTCGGTTGAATTTGATGGATTGGTCACAAATGTTCGTGGCAAAGGCTTAATGCTTTCCTTCGATCTGGCTGACACGGAAACCAGAAACCGGTTTATTAAGAAAGCCCAGGAAAACGGATTGATTATTCTGAAATGCGGTGATAGATCAGTGCGTTTCAGACCGGCTTTAAATGTGACAAATGATGTCATTGACGACGCGGTTTCGATAGTGACCAAAACACTTGAGCAGATATTCGCCGTTCTTAATTAAAAATATTATTGATTCAATATCAGCCTTGTTGATCATGATTTCAACAAGGCTGTTTTTTTATGGCCTAATTTTATTTAACTTATAATTCTAATTTGAATATTTATAAAATATTCGACCGGAAAAAAAATTTTTATAATCGGGTATTTCCTGCTTATATTTTACAATGTTTAATTTTACCAGAAAATAGTTGGAATGCTTCATATTAACGCGGAATTAGTAAATACCATTTTAGATCATTTCATCCAGGATGAGATGCATAAGATCGGTGTCCATAAAGCTGTGCTTGGGTTGTCCGGCGGAGTGGACTCAGCAGTTGTCGCCGCTTTGCTTGCTAAAGCAATCGGGCCTGAAAATGTTCATGCTTTAATCATGCCCTATCGTAAGAGTAATCCGGAAAGTCAGCAACACGCAGAATTATTGGTCTCACAAATTAATATATCATTCGCTGTCATTGATATTTCACCCATGGTGGATGCGTTTTTTAAAGATGAGCCCAAGGCATCGGCTCTTCGTCAGGGCAATAAAATGGCCCGGGAACGAATGAGTCTGTTATATGATTATTCGGCAAAGAACGGCGCGCTGGTAATCGGTACGAGTAACAAAACAGAACTGCTGTTAGGGTACGGGACAATTTTTGGTGATCTGGCGAGCGCCATCAATCCGATCGGTGATTTGTATAAATCTCAAATCTGGGAACTTGCTGAATACCTCAAAATTCCGGATGTGATTATAAAAAAAGCGCCTTCGGCCGATCTCTGGGCGGGACAGACCGATGAAGACGAACTGGGGTACACATATCAGGAATTGGACCGCATGCTCCATTTCATGATCGACCAGCGTTATCCCGATCAGTTGATTGTCGATGAGGGTTATCCGAAAGAGATGATTGATGATATCCGGAAACGGATTCAAAGAAATCAATTTAAACGGCGTCCTCCGGTTATCGCGAAACTAACAAACAGAACGATAAATCAAGATTTTCGTTACTGCCGTGACTGGGGCGTATAAAAATTGGAAGAAATTGTTAATGGGGCGTTGTATCTTGTCTCGACGCCGATCGGTAATCTTGCTGATATCACATATCGCGCGGTCCATATTTTAAATGGGGTTCATCTGATCGCCGCTGAAGATACCAGGAAATCGGGCATTTTGCTGAGAAATTATGGAATTAAGACACCCACAACCAGCTATCACAGTTATAATCTTGAGCGGGCAACGCCAAAATTAGTCGAAAAATTATTAGACGGGAATTCCATTGCATTGATTTCTGACGCCGGTACGCCGGGAATTTCTGATCCGGCATATCAGCTGGTGAGATCGTGCATTGAAAACCATATAAGAATTATTCCCATTCCGGGCGCTTCGGCCATTTTGGGAGCGCTTGTGGTATCGGGATTGTCAACAAATAAGTTTGTGTATGAAGGATTTCTTCCTGTTAAGAAAGGCAGAAAGACCCGGTTTGAGAGTCTTAAAAATGAGTCAAGAACATTAATAATTTATGAATCCCCGCACAGAATAAAAAAAACAGTCGGCGAATTTTTGCATTATTTCGGTGACCGTAATTGTGTTTTAGCCCGGGAAATTACCAAAAAATTTGAAGAGTTTTATCGAGGGCTGTTAAGCGAATTGTCGGAACATCTGGAAGCATCAAAAGTAAAAGGGGAGCTTGTGCTTTTAATTGAAGGCCAAAGTGAAAAAAAAGGAAGCAAGAATGAGCGAGAAGAGTAAAAGTTTTTTGCCAAAATGGATTCAGGACGGATTTGTGGGATTGTTGAATCCATTAGTCAGGCTCTTCACAAAATGGAATTTTAACCCGAATACATTTACTGTTTTGGGCCTGTTAATCACAACGTCAGGCGCGGTAGTGATTTTGTTGCGCCCTAACCTGGTTTCACTGGCAGGGGGATTAGTCCTGCTTGGTGGTATTTGTGATATCATTGACGGTAAACTTGCCCGTACTTCGGGAAGGGAAACCAAATTCGGCGCGTTATTTGATTCGAGTATTGACCGCTATTCGGAAGTGATCATGTTTTTTGGAATTGCCGCGTACTATGTGCGAGGAGATAATTATTTGCTTTCCGTCATGACCTTTATTGCCTTGGGGGGATCAACGATGGTGAGCTACATTCGCGCCCGGGCGGAGGGACTTGGATTTGACGCGAAAGTTGGAATGATGCAGCGTCCGGAACGGGTTGTGTTTATCGGTCTTGGAGCATTATTTCATTTTACCCTGTTTGAACTAAATGGTTTTAATGTTACATTACTGGAAATCGCAATATGGGCTGTCGCTATTTTTGCTAATTATACTGCTATTCAACGAATGTTTTACGTATACGCACAAGACAGAGTGCAATCACGACAGGAGGAAAGATGAGTGATATAAAAAATGTCAAAATTGAAGATGTAAAGGGTCGGGTCGGAGTTCTGACACCGGGACTGGGAGCCGTAAGTACTACGTTTATAGCCGGTGTGATGGCTGTCAGGAAAGGATTGGGCAAACCGATCGGTTCTTTGACGCAGCTTAATCATATCCGTCTCGGAAGGCGTGATGAGGACAGAAATCCTTTGATAAAGGAAATGATCCCTCTAACAGAACTGGATGATTTGTATTTCGGAGCATGGGATTTGTTTGAGGACAATGCGTATGAATCAGCTGTAAATGCGGGCGTGCTTGAAAAATCTCTTTTAGATCAATTAAAAGATGAACTCTCGTCAATAAAACCAATGAAAGCGGTTTTTGACCGGAATTATGTAAAAAAGCTGGATGGACCTCACGTTAAAAAGGCTCCGACAAAGTATGACCTGTATCAGATGGTTCGTGAAGATATCCGGAATTTCAAAGCAGAACACAAGCTGGATCGTTTGGTAATGATCTGGACGGGCAGTACTGAAATCTTCATGAAAACAAGCGAAGTACACGCTACAATAGAATCATTCGAAAAAGGTATGCGTGAGAATCACAAAGATATCGCTCCGAGCATGATTTACGCATGGGCGGCGATTGCTGAAGGCGTGCCTTATGCTAATGGCGCTCCTAATTTGTCGGCAGATGTTCCGGCTATGTATCAGTTCGCGGACGAAATGGGTGTTCCATTGACCGGTAAGGATTTCAAAACAGGCCAGACACTGATGAAAACGATCATAGCACCCGGACTCAAAGCAAGAATGTTGGGAGTTGACGGTTGGTTTTCTACAAATATTCTTGGAAACCGCGATGGTGAAGTATTGGACGATCCGGAATCATTCAAAACAAAAGAAGAAAGCAAACTTTCTGTACTTGATCAGATTCTTCAGCCAAAACTTTATCCTGAACTTTACAAAGATTTATATCATAAAGTTCGCATAAATTACTATCCGCCCCGCAAAGATAACAAAGAAGGCTGGGATAATATTGATATTTTTGGCTGGCTTGGTTACCCAATGCAGATCAAAGTTGATTTTCTCTGCCGTGACAGTATTCTGGCGGCTCCGATCGTGCTGGATCTCGTATTGTTCCTGGATCTTGCAAGCCGGTCCGGATTTAAGGGAATTCAGGAATGGTTGTCTTTCTACTTCAAGAGTCCGATCCATGCGCCAAATCTTTATCCGGAACATGATTTGTTTATTCAGATGATGAAACTTAAAAATACCCTGCGCGTCATGGCAGGCGAAGAACAGATCACCCACCTGGGACTTGATTATTACAAATAATCATCACTTGTTCTGAAGCTTTCGCAAAATAGTAAAACGGTACAAAGTATGGGTGAAAATCACAATATCTTTGTACCGTTTCTTTTCATTTAGTAAAAATTTGTTATGTATTTTGTAGTATTGTGATTATTATAATTACAATATATTTCAGGGTGGTATCTTCGCCTGATAACGCGAGCTATCAAGGATTGGATCTTTCTGGTCAAAAGGATCCGTTAGAATATTAGATTGGATGATTGATGATGGTAAGTTTCAAAAAGAACCAGGCCAATGGACTTTGCCCGAAATACTAAAGCGAGCACCCTTAAGGATGTGCTAAAAACATCCTTGCCGGCGGTGGTCGATCTCTCTGCGCAAACAATTACCTGGCTGATCGAAGCAATTTTTATCGGACAGCTATCGGCGCTTGCTCTTGCCGGGGTGGGGATCGCTCAGCAATTCATTGTTCTGACGTTTAGTGTGCTTCTGACATTTGTTGTAGGAAGTTCCATCATCATAGTTCGTTATCTGGGGGCGGGTGACCGTTGGAATGCCAATCATATTTTGGGACAGGCTCTTTTTATCGCGGTTATTCTTTCTGTTTTAATCGCGCTTTTCTGGTATTTTATCGTTCCTGTTTTATTTGTACTGATAAAAGAAGAAGGAACAATTGCGCGTAACTACGGCATAGTATATATCAAGACGGTGTCTTACTTTGCTCCTTTAATAATCACTAACTTTATCGCTATCGGAATTCTGCGGGGTGTGGGTGACACCATGCTCACCATGACCATCAGTCTTATAATCGCTGTCATAAATATTTCTCTCGACGCGGTGCTGATTTTCGGTCTGTTTGGTTTCCCGAGATTAGAAACATTCGGCGCGGCTCTTGCTGTGGGTATTGCCCACAGTATCGGATTTATCATTACACTTATATACCTCAGAAATCGAAAATCGAGTCTGTTTTTAGCCGTGATGGAAATTGCCAAACCGAAGCTCAGCACATTTAAGAAATTATTCAAAATCGGTATTCCAACTACAATAGAACAGTTTGTCTGGTCAATAGGTCAGATTATTCTCAGCTTTTTTGCAGCAAGGATAAGCGTGACCGCATTAGCAACGCACCAGGTTTTTGTCCGGATTCAGTCGGTCTTGAGCATGATCAACTGGGGATTTAGTGTGGCGGGAATGACACTGGTCGGAAAAAATATCGGCGCGAAGAATATGGCTGAAGCACGGAAAAGCGGCAGCATCACCGCGCTTGTCTCAATGGTGTTTGTAATAATTATAGCTTTAGTGATTTATCCATTTTCCGATGATATCGTTTCAATATTTACTACTGATCAGAATGTCATCAATATGGGACAAAAGCTGATTCTTGTTTTTCTTATTCTTCAGGTGCCAAAGGCCCTGAATACGGTGTATTCCGGAAATCTGCGAGGCGCAGCAGATCTGAATTGGTTGATGTGGCTGGCGATCGGCTCTGTCATCATTAATGAAATAAGCGGGGCGTATCTGCTGGCTTTTGTGTTCAGCCTGCAGCTGATGGGACTCTGGATTATTCAGATTATTGATGAAATGGGAAGGCTTGTACTTAATTACTGGCGTTTTAACAGAGGTAATTGGAAAAAGATAAGATAATATGAAAAAAGTGCTTGATACGACACGTTTTATTTCTTTTGAAGGAATAGATTTCTCAGGAAAGACCACTCAGATTGAACTTTTACACAATTATCTGAACACCAAAGGTTTTCAGGTTTATATATTGCGGGAACCGGGTGGAACGGTTATTTCCGAAAAAATAAGAGATTTGCTGCTGGATATTAAACATGATAATATGGATTCGCGCGCGGAAATGTTCCTGTACAGCGCGGCCCGGGTTCAATTGCTGACTGAAAAAATTATTCCGCTGTTAAAAAAAGGTTATTTTGTTTTAGCGGACAGGTATGTTGACTCAACGACCGCATATCAGGGTTATGGCCGGGAGATCGATCCCGGGATCATAAAAAATATCAACAGGGCTGCAACTTTTGACATCCTGCCGGGTATAACATTCTACCTTGAGATTGATCCTGCAATGGCATCGAAGCGCAGAATTAACAGCGGTCGATCGGAAGATCGGCTGGAATCTGCCGGAATAGAATTTTACCGT
>JBFXGD010000065.1:0-17195 GCA_050178385.1 Calditrichaceae bacterium | reverse complement strand
GTTTTTTGTAATTTTATTTTGAGTTCATCAAACTAATTCAATAATTAAAGGCGATTACCATGGAAGTTTTGAGACGCGTACAGGATAAATCGAATATCACCGAAAAATTTGACGTGAATAAAATACGAGCGGATTTCCCCATATTAAATGAGCTGATTCACGGCAAGCCTCTGGTTTATTTTGATAATGCCGCGACGACTCATAAACCTAAAAGCGTGATCGATAGAATTGTTAATTATTATGAACACGAAAACGCCAATGTACACCGCGCTATTCATCAGCTAGGCGAGCGCGCCACACTGGGATATGAAAATGCAAGGAAAATTGTCGCCCGATTTATCGGCGCAAATTCCGGGAAGCAGATTGTTTTTACCAAGGGAACAACTGACGCCATCAATCTTGTAGCCACGGCATGGGGAAGAAAATTTATCGGCCCGGGAGACGAAATCATACTCAGTGAAATGGAACATCACAGCAACCTGATCCCCTGGCAGCTCCTGGCAAAGGATGTCGGAGCCACTCTCAGGTTTATTCCCTTCAGGGAAGACGGTTCACTGGAATTTCCCGTATTTGAAAAGATATTATCAAATAAAACGAAGATTGTATCTATCACACACATGTCCAATGTCTTTGGCACCATAAATCCCGTTAAAAAAATCATCCGCATGGCTCATGACAGAGGCATCCCCGTTATGTTGGACGCTGCTCAGAGTGTTCCGCATTTGCCCATTGATGTTGAACATCTGGATTGTGATTTTCTTGCGTTCTCGGGGCATAAGATGCTTGGTCCCACGGGAATTGGAGTGCTATATGCAAAAGCCAGGATTCTGGAAAACATGAATCCCTACCAGGGTGGGGGAGAGATGATAAATTCAGTCTGGCTGGATAACGCCACATGGAATGAAATCCCGCATAAATTTGAAGCCGGGACGCCCAATATAGCAGGCGCGATAGGTTTTTCAGCCGCTGTTGAATACCTTGAAAATATCGGTATGAACGCCATAACCATGTACGAGCAGGATATTACAACCTATGCTCTTGACAAGATGGGTGAACTTGAGGGAATTAAAATTTATGGTTCCACCCCGGAACGCGGCGGCGTGATCTCGTTTAACCTGGGGAATATTCATCCTCATGACCTTTCCCATTTCCTGGATCAACAGGGAATAGCAGTCAGGGCGGGCCATCATTGCGCACAGCCTATTATGCGTAAACTGGATATAGCCGCCACGACGAGAGCCAGTTTCTATTTTTATAATACCTTCGAAGAAGTTGATTATTTTGTTGATCAGTTACAAAAAGCCCAGAAGTTTTTTAATTTTTAGTGTTAAATTTTGAACAAATGCATGAAATGCGCATGTATTGCGCATTTCTTTTAACTTTCTTGCTTCCCTGTCCGAAAATAAAACTAATATGATCTTACTTTCGATTAAGTTTATTCTATAAAGAAACTACGGGAACTTTAGTGTTGATTGAGTAATTACACTTCACTATATTACATTGCTGAAATCTGACTGGAGGTTTAGTTTGGATTCAAAGCGAAAACTGAGTCATAGTGAACAGAAAAAGTATATCTCATTACGAAGAGCTTTTAACAAGCCTGTTATAGGAATCACCGGTTATCTTGGCAAATCCACAACACTGGAGATGCTGAGTTCCATACTGGAATCAAGAGGGAAAGTACTTAAAAACGCTCACGGGTTTGGCAACTGGCAGAATAATATTGCCACCCTTGAAAAATTAAATTCCGAATATGACTATGCCTTGTTCGAGTTCGATTATCAGCGTGGAAACCATTTCAGTGAGATTCTTCGTCTGATCAAACCTACAATCGGTATTGTCACAAATATCGGTGATGCTCATCTGAATTACCTCGGCAATATGATGGAGATAGCACTTGAAAAATCCGCTGTGGTAAAATATCTTGCGCGGGACGGAGTTGCCATTCTAAATAAGGATGATGAATTAAGCTCATCACTTGCGAATTATATTACAAAGGCAAAAGTAGTAAAATACGGACTCAGCCCGAATTCCGATTATTTTGCGACAGATATCAGACAAGTGGGGCCGGAAGGTATCAATTTCCGTCTGAACGGGGAGTATGAAATAACTTTGCCCTTGTTTAGCATTCCTGATGTTTATAATTTTCTCGGAGCTGCTGCATCGGCTGTAAATCTTGGCTTTTCTCTGCAGGAAATCGTCGCAATTTTTAAGTCCGGTTTCCAGATGTCAAGAGGGCGTGGACGATTGATTAAAATAAACAATTTTTATGTACTTGATGAAAGTTATGTAGGAACTCCGCGTTCCGTCAGCAAAGCGGCACGATCTTTGATAGCTTTTAAACCATATTCAGAAAAATTGATATATATTGTCGGCGATATGACGGAATCAGGGCCAAACATTGAGGAGCAGCATTTAAACATGGGATATTTTTTATCGGCGCTGCCTATCGATTACCTGATTACGGTAGGGGATTATGCCGGGTATATTGCCAAAGGGGCATCCCTGATCCGGACAAATCATAAAAAGATCTTTTCAGTGAATACAATTGACGAAATCTTATCGGTTCTCAATGATTTGGTGGATGATAATGCCGCAATTTCCGTAAAAGGTATCGGATCGGTTGCAATGCACAGAATTGAAAAATTTTTACAAACCCGGTTTGAAAATGTACATTTATAAATTGGGGATAAGTTAGAGAGGAATTTATGAAGAAATTTAATAAAAATCGGCTGATTTCAATATTGATTCTAATTTTCAGCGTTCAAGTTGCCTTTGCGCAAATGTCACCAAAAGATAAGTTCTTCCAGGATTACGAAAAACTGATCGAAGAAGTGCGCGCTCAGAACGGTGAAATACTTTCTCCGGAGAATTTTAAAAAAGCAATTGAGAAATATGAAGAGGCCAGCCATGATTATGATTCTAAGAAGAGCATAAAGACCGTCAGGAGCAGCCTCGATGAAGCATCCGGATATGCAAACAGAACCCTTGAAGTGATTAAGCTGGCGAAGGTATCACTCGCTTCGGCTATTGAAGCCCGCGATGCCGCGCTGTCGGCCGATGCGCCTTTATATTCAGAACGAGACTGGGAGGAAGCTGAGAAAAAATTCAGTGATGCGACGCGAGAGCTCGAAGATGATGATATGAACGGAGCCAGAAAAAAGGGAGCCGAGTCGATTGACTTGTATAAAAAAGCCGAGCTACTGGCGATTAAGAACGGAATACTTGGAGAAGCCAGGGAACAGGTAGCGCTTGCTGAAGAAGCAAACGCGAAAGAGTATTGTTTCCATACTCTTAGTAACGCGCAGAATCTATTGGCGCAGGCTGAACAAATTCTTAACAGAGATCGTTACGCCAGAGATGAAGCGATCAAAAAAGCTCAGGAAGCAGCCTATCAGGGGCGGCATGCGCAATATCTGGCAAAAATGATCATTGTTTTATCCAAAAAACAACAAAACTGGGAAAATGTAATTCTTAAATTTGAAGAAATCCTGACCAATCTGAGCTCCCTTTTCAATTATCAGCCGTCATTTGAAGAAGGAATGGATAACGGGGTTAAATCCTTAACCGCATACATCCAAAATTTGAAAGAAGAGAAAAAGAGGCTGGTTGATGAAAATTCAGAACTTGAAGAAGAATTGAATGCAGTAAGAGAGCGGGAAGCCAATTATTCCGCCGAGCTTCAGAAAAAACTGAACCGTGAGAAGAAGATCGAAAAAGTAAAAAGTTTATTTACACCCGAAGAAGCAAAAGTGATTTATGAAGGAGATAATCTGATCATTCGTCTCGCCGGTTTTAATTTTCCGTCCGGGCAGGCGATTATACAACCGGAATATTTTTCTCTGCTCACAAAGATTCAGCGCGCGATAAATGAATTCCCGGGCAGCCATATACTCATCGAAGGTCATACAGACTCCGTGGGAGACGCTTACAAAAACAAAGTTCTGTCCGAGCAGCGCGCGGGGGCTGTAAGAGAATATCTGTTGGCGAATATGGATGTTCAGCCCGAACAAATTTCACATCTCGGTTTTGGCGAAGAAAGACCGATTGCTTCCAATGAAACACGCGAAGGGAAGGCGAATAACCGCAGAATTGATGTGGTCATTTCGCTTGAAAATTAAATTTCTGAATGTTCGGTTGAACAGGATAATTACATAATCCCGCCTGGTAAAAAAGTCATAATGACTGCCCGGTCGGATTATTTTTCTTTTCCCACTTTTGAGAATCCACAAAATATCCCTTTTATTTATGGGAAGCTGGTGATATTTAAAAATTTAGAAAGATCTTTTCATCAGGAGTATCATTTTCCCGGCGATGCAGCTGTCAATAATAAAAAAACTATCTTAACCATATAAAAAATAACAGATTGCACTTGTGATATTTAAAAAAATTATTCAATCGGTTTTCCGCCAGACGAAATAACAGAATCTTCACTGCGTTGGCATTCCATTTGCTTTAACCGTAGTTATGGAAAGTTCAAGTTCAGCGCAACGTAATAATATACTTGTAATTGACCCAGACAAAGAATTTTGTAGGGATGTCAGACTTTTTCTGGAAGAAAATTACAATGTCTTCACGCGTCAGGGGATGGAGTATATAGATTACAGCATTCTTTTGAATAAGATCGACCTGTTAATTCTTGAAGCGGACAATGCTGACTACAACCTTGTACACCTGATTGATAAACTGAGAGAAAATCATTCTAATATTAAAATTATTATTATGTACACCTATTTTTCTGCCGATAAAACTACGGAAAGAGCACTTGCGAAAGACGCGGATGACATGATCGCAAAGCCTTTTGATGTCTGTTTGCTGAAAAATAAAGTTGATCAGCTGCTTTCCGGAAAATTAGATTTTGAAAGAAAAAAACATTAAATTATTAAACTATTGTGTTGCCCCATAAAATAATTCTGAAATTTTGATTTACATCTATTTAAATAATTGATAAAAAAGATTCGATATACTATATTCTTAATAATTACCAGTTGTGAAGGAGTGCTTTTTGAAGGGAATAGGGTATCAAGAAAAAATAACGATCGGTTCCAGAGAATTCCAGATTCACACGGGCAACAATCCCAACAAAAATGTAATTTCCACAGAAGTATTTGAAAGCGGAAGGTTCATTTTCACGGCGTTTGAGTACTACGACGAGCGGATCCCGGAAAACGACACATCAGATGACGAATATCTGAAATCCGTTACATACGAAACACACCAAACAATTATTGATGATATCAAGCTGCTGTTCATCATCAACGATAAACTCAAAGGGGTTAAACAGTATCTTCCTCATTACCGTCTTGGTAAAATTTTCTATGCTAAAGGATTTTATGAAGAATCTATCGGTAATTTCAAGGAAGCTATAGCACAGAAACCTGATTTCATAAGAGGTATGAAAAGACTGGGGTTGGCATATCTCGCAGCAGGGCACCTGAATGATGCAGTAGAGATATTTCAAAATGCGCATAATCTAAAGAATAAATATCCTGATATCCTTAATCTCCTCGGTGTCGCGCTTACCCAGGTCGGTGAGTATGAGAGAGCCACAAAATATCTCCAGAATGCTATCGATATCAAAAGTGACTATATGGAAGCGAATTTTAATCTGGGTATTGTCCTTTTTCTGTCGACTGTCAGAGACAGTTCAGAGAAAGGAAATGTGGTAATTCCAGCGAGAGTTCTTCGTTTTTTTAAAGCGATGAAGGACCATCAGCGGTATCAAAGTGATCCGTGGAAAATCAAATTCGAGCAAGCACTTGAATCCATACAGTCCGGGAAAAAAAATAAAATCATTCAGGCTCTTGCCAAAATTCAGCTTGATATCGCGACCATTGAAGAAAGCAATGAGATGATGGATTTCTTTCTTCTCAAATTCATGTACGGCGGTAAGGAGCTGACAAACGATGAGCTTGAGTATTTTGAAAAACTCGTCAAAGATGAAGTGGAAGCGCATCCGATGTATGCCGATTACTGGAATGAACTTGGAGTGATTCATTTAATTCAATGCCGGGACTACTTTTTAAAATCTATTAATGAATTTGAAAATGCGGTTAAGATAAATCCTCAATTAGAAATCGCTAAAGAAAATCACGATCTGCTCAAAAAAAATAAAAACGGCTTTTTAATCCTCTTAAGAGCAATTCTTAGATAATCACCATGGCAAAAGTACTCACGGTTGACAACGAAGAACGTATGTGTAAGCTGATCAAGGCTGAGTTCGAGTTGAATGATCATGATGTCGATATGGCCTTTTCCGGTAAAAACGCGCTTGACCTGATTCAACAGAAAACATATGATATTGTGGTAACCGATCTGAAGATGAATGATGTTGACGGCATGGCTGTGCTGGAGTTTACAAAAAAACACAGCCCCGGGACCGAAGTCATTCTCATCACTGCATTCGCGACTCAGGAAACCGCGCTGGACGCGATGAAAAAAGGGGCCTATGATTATCTGATCAAGCCCTTTAAAATGGATGAACTTAGTCTGCGCGTGAATAGAATTCTAAACCAGAAGAATCTGGAAGATGAAAACAAAAGATTAAAAAATTTAGCTTCCCTGCCGGATTCATTTCCCGGAATTATCGGAAAAAGCAAAAAAATGCGGGAGGTTTTCAGATTAATCGGACAAGTTGATGATAGTGAAACTGCGGTACTGATTCGGGGAGAAAGCGGAACAGGGAAAGAATTGGTCGCTCAGGCTATCCATGCCGGAAGCAGAAGACGGGATGCCACTTTTATTGCCTTAAATTGCGCCGCTTTGCCTGAGACCCTTCTTGAAAGTGAATTATTTGGATATGAAAAAGGGGCATTTACCGGGGCAGATCAGCGTAAGCCCGGACAGTTAGAACTGGCTAACGGGGGAACGCTTTTTCTGGATGAAATTGGTGATCTTGCCATCGGGCTTCAGGCAAAAATATTACGTGTGCTGCAGAACAGAGAAGTTACCCGTCTTGGTGGACGAGAAAAAATCAATATTGATGTCAGACTGATCACGGCAACGCACCGGAATTTGGAAGAAATGATTGCGGATAAGCAGTTCCGGTCAGATCTTTATTACAGAATTAACATATTTCCGATAAATTTACCGGCATTACGAAATAGAAAAGAAGATATCCCCGAGCTTCTTGAGTATTTTCTTAGAGCCTATCCTGACAAATCCGTATCGCAGGATGCAAAACGTAAACTCATCGAATATGACTATCCGGGGAATGTGAGGGAACTCGAAAACATCATTACACGCGCCGCGCTGATTTCCGATTCTGTGATAACAAGCGCGGATCTGCAGGAACTATCGAATAACAGCGCAAATCCGGAAATGAAAACATTAAATATCCCCGATGAAGGATTCAGCCTTGATGATTTCGAAAAGAAATTGATTACCGGGGCATTGGAAAAATGTGCCGGAAATAAAAGTCACGCGGCAAAGATTCTTGGCATTACCCGGAGAAGACTGTACTCGATGATGGATAGATTAGGAATCGATAGCTTAAAATAGCTCTCAACCCTAAATTTGTATTAAAAAAATAAGCCGGAGCATGGTATTGTTCCGGCTTATTTTATTTAATCCAGCATACTTAATAAAAAGGATATTAATCCAATTCGTGGATTAATAATCCGCTGCGAAGTTTTGGTTCGAACCAGGTTGACTTGGGCGGCATTGTTTTACCCTCATCAGCAATGGCCATGAGATCTTCTATGGAGGTGGGAAATAGCGCGAACGCAACCTTCATCTCACCTGAATCCACCCGCTTTTTAAGCTCATTTAATCCCCTTATACCGCCTACAAAATCGATGCGGTCATCCTTGCGGGGGTCACCTATCCCCAGAATGGGACTAAGCAGGTTTATCTGAAGTATGGAGACATCGAGTCGGGCAACCGGATCTTGTTCATTAAAGGAATTTTCATGCGCGTAAAGCAAATACCAGGCTCCATCCAGATACATCACGAAAGAGTGCTTTTCCATCGGTTTGAATCCGTCTTTACCCAGTTTTTTTACATCAAATTTTCCCGCTATCTTCACCAGAAATTCATCTTTGGTCAAGCCATTTAAATCGGTAACCACCCGGTTATAGTCCATTATATACATCTGATTATCCGGGAAAATAACCGACAGGAAATAATTATATTCCTCATCCCCGGTGTGTTTAGGGTTTGAACTTTTTCGCATATCAGCCACACGGGAAGCCGCCGCTGAACGGTGATGCCCATCCGCGACATAGAGATAATCAATTTTGCTGAAATAAGTCTGAATCGACTCAATATTTTCATCCTTATCGACCACCCATACCGTATGCCTGATATCGTCGTCAGATTTAAAATCATACACTGGTTCGGCCGCAATAATCGTTTCTACTAATTTATCTATTTCCGGCCGGGATTTGTATGTCAGAAAAACCGGCCCGGTTTGAGCGTTTAAATGACGAACGTGATTAATCCGGTCTTCTTCTTTCACGGCGCGGGTTAATTCGTGCTTTTTTATAAAATCATTTTGATATTCATCCACTGATGCGCCCGCGACTAGGCCCACTTGTGAGTGTGTTCCCATTATCTGGCGGTAAATATAGAAACACGCTTTATTATCCTGTATAAAAATGCCTTCTTTCCTAAAGCGATTAAGATTCTCAGAGCCTTTTTTATACACTTTTTCATCATACAAAATTGTGTCGGGGGGTAAGTCGATCTCCGGTTTGTTGATATGCAGGAATGAGTAGGGGTTGTCTTTCGCCAATTCCCTGGCTTCGCTGCTGTTGAGCACGTCATAAGGGGGTGAAGCGACCTTATCGGCTAATTTTGGGTTTGGACGAATTCCTTTAAAAGGTTTAAGAACTGCCATTATCTGCTCCTTTTTAACATTATCGTTTATTCTCATTGTCAGATACACAAAATTAAGTAATGATTCCTTATCATCAAAGGAATTTTTTTAATCTAAAAAGGCTTCCAAATAATTTTGCAATTATTTATGCTTACTTTTAAATTAAGTCTATAACAAAAGCCGGGTAAATTACTATAAATAATTTATAAACAAGTATTTAAATGGATTGTGAATATTGTTGAATTTATCCGTTGCGCATACCTCTGTATTCCGGATTTTGCTTTGATTGTATTATTTATTTATTTCCGAACAAAAAGTTGAACTGTTCATGATGAAAGAGAGTATATTTCTAACACTTTAATATAAATATAGTGAGGTTAACCGATTTGTCATTCGTTCATTTACATTCTCACACACATTACTCGCTTCTCGACGGTGCCGGAAAAATAAAAGACCTGGTCAATCGCGCTGCTGAACTTGGCATGAAGTCTCTTGCGATTACCGATCATGGCAATCTATTCGGAGCCCTT
This sequence comes from Calditrichaceae bacterium, assembly GCA_050178385.1. Taxonomy (GTDB): domain Bacteria; phylum Calditrichota; class Calditrichia; order Calditrichales; family JBFXGD01; genus JBFXGD01. The sequence goes on along the minus strand of JBFXGD010000065.1, from coordinate 7,847 downwards.
GAATTCTATACACAGGCTAAAAAAGCGGGAATTAAACCAATTATCGGGATGGAAGCCTATATTGCTCCCGGGTCCCGAACACTTCGGAAACAGCTGGAAGGGGAATCACATTCATATCACCTTGTGCTTCTTGCCAAAAATGAAACCGGTTTTCGGAACCTGATTAAACTTTCTTCAAGCGCGTATCTTGAAGGTATGTACTATAAACCGAGAATTGATAAAGAAATTTTACGCAAATATTCCGAAGGGTTGATAGCGACATCAGCCTGCCTGAAAGGTGAAATCGCGTATAAGCTGCGAAGGGGAATGCGTGACCAGGCCATCAAACTAATAGAAGACTACGCAGATATCTTTGGAAACGATTTTTACCTCGAAATTCAGGATCATCATATTCCCGATGAACAATCCGTTTATCCACAGATCTATGATCTCGGTAAAGAGATGAGTATTCCCGTTATTTGTACAAATGATAATCATTATGTGAATAAAGGCGATCACGAAGCTCATGATATTCTGCTTTGCCTCCAGACGGGTAAAGATCGTGATGATCCCAACCGTATGCGCTACGGAACCGAAGAACTATACATGAAATCACCGGATGAAATGTATCAGCTTTTCAAGGACCGGCCGGAAGTCGTTGAGCGCACCCTGGAAATTGATGAAAAAATTGATCTTACTATTGATTTTTCTCAGAGACATTTACCCCGATTCCCCATACCCGCGTCAGAGGGCAGTATCGATCCCGATGAATATTTAAGCCGCCTGGCTGTGCGGGGTACTGAGAAAAAATACGGGGAAATTGATGAAAAATTGAATGAACGGCTTCAATATGAGCTGTCCGTTATAAAAAAAATGGGATTTGCCGGATATTTTCTTATCGTTCAGGATTTTATCGATGCTGCGCGGCAAAAGGATATACCCGTAGGATTGGGACGCGGTTCGGCAGCCGGCAGTCTTGTGGCCTACAGTCTCGGAATCACAAACGTCGATCCGCTTCGATATGATTTGCTTTTTGAGAGATTCCTAAATCCCGAACGTGTCACCATGCCGGATATTGATATCGATTTTTGTGTTGACCGCCGTGACGAAGTGATCGAATACGTGCGCAATAAATACGGACAGGAAAATGTCGCTCAAATTATTACCTTTGGAACAATGGCAGCCCGGGGAGTCATCAGGGATGTTTCCAGAGTGCTGAAAATTCCAATTTCCAAGGCGGATACTATCGCAAAGCAGATTCCGATTCAGGGAGCCAAACCGATGCCGCTCAAAAAAGCATTCGTCGATGTTCCGGAATTAAAGGAAATAGCAGAAAGTGATGACCCGCAGTTGAGGGAACTTGTGACCTATTCACAAACTCTGGAAGGTATCGCCCGTCACGCTTCTGTCCACGCAGCCGGTATTATCATCGCACCGGATGATATCACCAATTTTGTGCCGTTATATAAGAATTCTGACCAGGAAATTACGACTCAGTGGACTATGGGCTGGTGCGAGGCAATAGGTTTGCTCAAAATGGATTTTCTTGGACTTCGAAACCTGACGGTGATTCAGAAAGCGGAGAAAATGATTCGGGAAAGGAATGATTCTGATTTCTCTGTTGAAAAAATTCCCATTGATGATGAAGCTACTTTTAAATTATTCGGCGATGGTCTCACAGTCGGGGTTTTTCAGTTTGAAAGCTCCGGAATGCAGGAATATCTTCGGAAATTAAAACCGTCACGAATAGAAGACCTTATTGCCATGAACGCTCTTTACCGACCAGGGCCGATGAGCATGATAGATGATTTTATCGACCGGAAATACGGACGGAAAAAGATCGAATATCTTCACCCGAAACTTGAGACGATTCTTAAAGAGACATATGGAATCATTGTTTATCAGGAACAGGTGATGAGAATTGCTTCTGATCTGGGGGGGTTTTCGCTTGCTCAAGCCGATTTAATGCGAAGGGCGATGGGGAAGAAGAAAAAAGAAGTAATGGCCGAGCAGAAAAAGTTATTTGTTGATGGCTGCCTGAATAATGATATTAAAAAGAAGGCCGCTCAGGAAATTGCCGACTTAATTGAAAAATTTGCGCAGTACGGATTCAATAAATCACATTCGGCTGCCTATGCAATTATCGCGTATCAGACCGCATATTTAAAGGCTCATTATCCTGCAGAATTTATTTCTGCCAACTTAACGAGTGAGGTAAGTAATTCAGACCGGGTTATGATTTTGATGGAAGAATGCCGCAAAATTGGTCTTCAGATTGAACCACCGGATGTGAATTACAGCGAAGCGCACTTTGTTCCCCTCGATCCTGAAAAAATCGCTTTTGGTATGGAAGCCATAAAAAATGTTGGTGGCAACGCGATAGCATCCATCGTTGAAGCCAGAAAAGCGCATGGTAAATTTAAAAGCCTGTTCGAGCTTATACAGCATGTGGATCTCCGTCTTGTCAACAAAAAAGTACTGGAGAGTCTTGCTATGGCAGGCGCGATGGACTCTCTGGAGGGCAGCCGGGCACAATTATATAATTCAATTGAGAAAGCCATAGAATTTGGTCAAAATTTCCAGGGAGAGAAGAATAAGAACCGGGATCAAATCAATTTATTCGGATCAGGCGCGGCTGATACACAGAGTGAAAATCTCGTGACCTACCCCGAGCTCCCGGATATACCGGACTGGAACATCACGGATAAATTAAAAAAAGAAAAAGAGCTGCTCGGATTCTATATTTCAGGTCATCCGCTGGAAAGATTCCGCCCGATCGTAAACTTATTCTCTACGAAAATCGATGACTTTATCGGTGATGAGTCAGAAAATAAAACTCTGCCTAAAGTGCTTAGAGTATGCGGGCAGATCATAGATTTACGTGTTATTCTGGATAAAAAACAGCAAAAGATGGCCTTTGTAAAAATCGAAGATTTTTCAAGGACCTATGAAGCGGTTGTTTTTGGTTCTGTATATCCTCAGTTTGAAGCCTTTCTCAAGCCTGACAACATCGTTTTGATACAGGGAAAACTGAATTCTGAAATCGATGAACAGATCATCAAAGTAATCGGTGAACAAATCCTGCCTGTGGAACAGGTGCCGGATACATTTACTGAATCGGTACTGCTCAGTATCAACCGTGTGAACTTTACCGATGAAAAACTGCACCGGCTAAAAATGACGCTTAAATCGAGTCCGGGTACAAGTCCTGTATACGTGAATCTCTCCGATAATGGCAGCGGTAACTTAGTGATGATTTCCAAAAGCATCAAATTACGTCTTACACACCACACACTGGATGAATTGAGTAAAATTCTCGGAACTGATAATATCAAGGTAAAAATCAAGGAACAGAGATGAGAGTGGTCGTTCAGCGGGTGAGCAGCGCGCATGTTAAAGTAAACAATGAGATTGTGGGCAAAATAGGAAATGGATTATTGCTGCTTATTGGAATCGCTGAAAATGATACACCGGAAGATATTGATTTTGTTGCTGATAAATGTGTAAATTTACGTATTTTTGAAGACAATAGCGGTAAAATGAACCGCTCATTACTGGAGACCGGCGGTGAAATACTGGCAGTCTCTCAATTTACACTGCTCGGAGATACAAAAAAGGGAAGACGCCCAAGTTTTATAGCGGCAGCCGGTCCTGAAAAAGGCAATGATTATTATAAAAGATTTATAAACAAAGTTGAAGAATATGGAGTTAGAACGGAAACAGGAGTGTTCGGCGCGATGATGGATGTCGAACTTATTAATTACGGACCGGTAACTCTGATAGTTGAAAGTAAATAAAACTAAATAGAATGATTATTAAGCAGGTTGAAATCCATGAGTAATATTTCGGAAATATGGGGACGGTATAGAACAAAAAAATTCGCCCGAACTCTTCTTATCCTTGCGATACTTTTAGTTTTCACAATCGTTATGGACAAACTGGTAATGCCCTGGTATGTAAACTTGGGTGATGAAGTTGAAATGCCTGATATGGTGGAAAAAGAATTTCCTGATGCTGAAAAAGAACTTATAAGCATGGGATTTCAGGTTGTGTTAGTTGATTCCGTATATGATTCTCATTATCCGAGCGGGACGGTTGTCGAACAGATGCCTTTACCTTATTCCACCGTTAAAAAAGGACGGCATGTTTATGTAAAGGTGAGCATCGGTGAAAAACCAATCATTATGCCAAATCTTTTCGGAAGATCTCCCAGAGACGCTGAATTTCTTCTCAAAGCCAACGGGCTAGAGCTTTCATCGACTCTTTACGCCTATTCGGATATTTATCCTGAAGGCGTGGTTATAGCGCAAACATTCCCGCAGGGACAAAAAATAAAGAAGAAAACCAGAATTACAATCACTGTGAGTCTGGGATCTCTTCCGGAACAGAGAACAGTTCCGGAACTGGTGGGCAAAAGTCTTTCATCTGCAAAAAAACAGCTCCAACATCTCGGTGTTAGAATCGATCAGATTGAATATGAAGAACGTGAAAACGTATTACCGGAAACAATTCTTAAACAAAGTCTCGCGCCCGGTCAGCCGATCGAAAGGGAAACAGAAATCGTACTGCTTGTGAGCAAGTTAAAACCAATCGGAGATTAAACATGGCTTTTCTCGCGCCTTCAATCCTTTCCGCTGATGTGCTAAAGCTCAGGCAACAACTTGAACTTGTTGAAGAAAACGGCGCCGATTATATACATATCGATGTGATGGATGGGCACTTTGTCCCGAATCTAACCTTTGGGCCCTTTATGGTAAAAGCGGTCAGCAGAGTTACTGAACTTCCAAAAGATGTTCACTTAATGATCAGTAATCCCGATTTATATATCCGGGATTTTGCCGCAGCCGGAGCTTCCATAATTACTGTTCATCAGGAAGCCTGTAATCACCTTGACAGAACAATTCAATTTATCAGGGAGCAAAATTGTCTCGCCGGGGTATCCATTAATCCGGCGACACCTGTCAGCACACTGGAGAATATCATTGAAATTACCGATCTTGTTCTGATTATGTCCGTTAATCCGGGATATGGAGGTCAAAAATTTATTCCTTATTCACTGGAAAAAATCAGAACTCTTAAGGATCTCATCATAAAAAGAAATCCGAAGTGCCTGATAGAGGTTGATGGTGGAGTGAATCGGGAAACAGCCCGAGATATTGTAAAAGCCGGCGCTGATATATTGGTGGCAGGCAATGCGGTTTTTGGTGAAAAATCAGTAGGGGATGCCTGTAGAAAACTGAAAAATGTCATCTCAGGGGGCGGGCTGGAGATCTGATGATCCAATCACTTGATCTGTCGGCAGAAATAAAAAGAAAACTGATACATATTTCCATATCGGTGCTTCCTTTAATGTATATTTTTCTGCTTTCCCGCAACCAGATATTATTAATCAGTATTGTTCTGTCTGTAGGGTTTTTATCTGCCGATTTATTGAGAATTTATTCAAACCGGGCTGGAAAGTACTTTTTATTAATATTTTCAGGACTGCTGAGGGATGAAGAAGCCGGTAAAAAAATTACAGGAGCAACCTGGCTTTTTACAGGAATAACCCTGACAATTGCTTTGTTTCCAAAAGAGATAGCTGTTCCGGCAATTTTAATCGCAACCCTGGCTGACCCGGTTGCCGCCTTGACAGGCAAGAGCTTCGGTTCGCTCCGGATAAAAAATAAAACGGTAGAAGGAAGTATTGGTTTTTTTTTAACAGCGGTTGTAATTCTGTTAATTTATCAGGGCGCAAACTGGGTGGCGCCAGCCATGGCTTTCATTTTAACGCTGGTAGAATTGTTTCCGGCGGGGCTGAACGATAATTTAACGCTGCCGTTAATGACCGCGATATTATTAACCTTACTAGCCTAGATGATTTGGGAGTAATTGATGCAACAACCGGTTCGGGTCCTTGTTTTGATATCACTGATGGTATCTGTGCTTTCTGCCGGTTCCTTCAAGAAATACGCTGGCGAGTTTCTTTATCTCGGTGTCGGCGGACGCGCAACGGGTATGGGCGGCGCTGCAACCGGCGTTGCCGATGACGTGACAGCCGGGTACTGGAATCCCGCCGGGCTTGTCGACGCGGATGGCCTGCAATTTGAGTTTATGCACAGTAAACAATTTATCAGCAGTATACAATATAATTATCTTGCCGTATCCCGTCTTTTACCGGATAAGAGCGCTGTAGCTCTTACAGTAACCTATCTTACCGTAAACGATATCAAGGACAGCAGGGATGCTTATGATTTTATCGAGAATCGTGTTGATCCTTCGAGGGTGAAATTATTCAATACCGGCGATTATTCTGTCCTTTTGTCATACGCAAGACCTTTCAGATCCGGCATAAGTTATGGGGGAAATGTCAAGTTTATCTACCGTGATTACGAAGTTGAATCCGCCCTCGGTATTGGTTTTGACGCGGGACTAAAGTATCATTTCAACGAACGCTTATCATTTGGCTTAATGCTTAGGGATATTACCACAACAATGATGTCGTGGAGCACGGGAGAACGCGAATTTATTACGCCTTCCGTAAGGATGGGAGTCTCGTATATTTTTAATATTTCAAGTATTGATTTAGTTGTCCGTCCCGCGGCGGATTTTAATGTTCTGTTTGAAAACAGGGATTATGCGAGCCAGTTTAATCTCGGGGCCGCCAGTCTGGATTCGTTCTGGGGAATGGATGTGGCCTATAAAAACACCTTATCTGTCCGTTTCGGTATTGATGAACTTGAAAGATTTAATGCGGGAGTCGGATTAAAAATCCCTAAAATCACATTTGACTATTCATTCACAGGTTATGAAAATGAGCTGGGAAATGTGCACCGAATATCATTTCATCTGCAATTTTCAGAAATATTTAATCTGAAATAGTGTTTTTCTTCGGTTAATTTCCGCCTTTTTTCATGAGGTCCCGCGCAGGTTCAGCAAAATGCCCATCCGGATAATTCTTAATGATAAAAACACAAATTTCCTGCGCCTCATTCATCATTTTTAATTCATTCGCATAGATTGCGGCGGCTTTAAATAAATATTCATCTGCTTTGGGATAATTCTTAAAATAAGAACCGAATAATTTTAGTGTTTCAGCTGCGCGCGCCGGTTTATTGAGGTGATTATAATAGATAGAAATGATTTGCTCCAGAGCTGATGGAGCCGTATCACAGTCAGGATAATCTTCAAATATCTGCATATAAGCCGTTACAGCTTCTTCGTAGCGTCCGGAATTCCGGCAAAGCTCGGCGGTACGTTGCAGAGCCGGAAGTATAAACGGATTATCAGGAAACGATCCAATCAATAGACGGTAATTTTGTATTGCCTCATCGATGTTGTTAAGTTTTTTATCATAAATCTCAGCAAGATAAAACTGAGCGCTTACGGCTTCTTCCGGCATAGGAAATGAATTAATCACCTCTAAAAAATTATCCATGGCGGATGATACCGAATCCAGTCTGGAATAAAAGAGATATCCGATTTGGTATTGTGCCTTCCATCGATAGGGGGATTCGGGGAAAAGCGCAATAATTTTTCTGTAACAGGCAATGGCATTTGTAATATTTTCCTCCTGTTCCAGAGTACTGCCCGCGAAAAAAGTGATAATATCGCCGTTTACCGGATTGTCGGAGAATATCCGAAAATATCTTTTAATCTCATTCAATAGAATTGGATGAAGCTCTTTCACATTGGTTTCATAAAGAAATGACAGAAAATCAAAATAAGTGTCCCGGTAAGATTTCGCGCTGCGCTTCCGATCAATCGCATCAAGTATTATGTCTTTTTTTATGTTTAAACTTACATCTTGATTCGCATTCAACATTTTTTGAATATTAAGCCGGGCATCAGGCGTAGTATCGCTGTTTGGAAAGAGAAAAACAATTTTT
>JBFXGD010000064.1:0-17223 GCA_050178385.1 Calditrichaceae bacterium | reverse complement strand
GCCCTTTTGTTCTGTTTGCAACCGATGGTCCGAAATAAATTTCATGATAATCATTTACGGTTTCATTAATTGTTTTCAGCAGAATCGGGCTGTGATCCGGGGCCGTTCTCATAAGGCTGCTGATTGCTTCAAGGAAATTTCCTTTATTTTTACAAATCACCGTTTTATGGCCGGATTCAGGATAACCGGTATCATGTTTTACAAGGTAAAGTCCCGCGAAAAGCGCTTCGAGAAAAACATATCCCTGCGCCTCATATTCCGACGTATGCAGAAAAATCCGGCTTTGTGTGAGAAGTGATATAACTTCTGCCCGGGTTAAATGACCCGTAAGCCGGATGTTTTCATCAAGATCCAGACCGGTAATCATTTCCGCAAGCTGATCACGCTCCGTTCCATCGCCGATGATGACGCAACGGATATTGGGAAATTCGGGTCTCAGCTCAGAAATGATTTCAATAAACAACCGGAAATTTTTTAACGGGATCAGCGAACCGACGCCAATGATATCGATATCGCGTTGGTGGTGATTTCGCGAGAATTCAGGCATATCCCGGTCAATACCGATGGGAATGATGTGATCAGTCGTCCGGCCTGTTGATTCAAAAAAATGGCGCGCCGCCGTTTGCGATCCGCAGGTCATGGTCATTTTGGAGAAATTCAGCCGCCGGAGATATGGATTCGATTCGAGAGCATCCTGTCCCATGACCGATGCCACATGCGCCGCTCCGAGAATCCCCGCCAACCATTGTCCGATCAGGGTTGTTTCACTCAGCCAGAAACTGTGAATGACAGATATCTTTATACCGGCGCGAATCCGGATCAGAACCGCCGCCGCGCGAACCCAGACCATCAGACGGAAAATTCCGCCTTTATTTTTTCCGCCACAGCTGTAAACGGAGATATGATTCCGATAATACCAGCCGCGGATAAACGGGTATTGAAAAGCAATGACGATTGTTCGCAATCCCGGATGTGTTTGAGAAAAATGCAGGATATAATTCTGCAAAGCGGGAATACAGGAAGTGTCCTTTTCATCCTCCGGGAATCCGGGCACAAGAAATACGATTAGTTTCTCCGTTTTTTCCGATGACAGTCTTTTCATTTTAGAGCCTGAGCTTATATAAATCATTACCGGTGTTCATCAATAGCGATTATCCTGAAAATGGGTCCTATACTCATCAGTTGAGCGGGATCACTCTCCCTGATCGATTGCGATCCAGGGAAACGGGCGTCTAATTATTCCGAAAATGCGGTTTGACAATCTGCCGGGATTGAATAAAACGCGATGATTGAATGAAATCAGGTCGTCAAATGAATGATGAAAATATAATCCGGCTAAATCGGGGAAGCCAATATCCTTATAGTAAGCAAATGAACGCTCCCTGGCTTTGATGATTTCACCGGAGTCATACACCGGGCTGTCAATGATATGAATTTCCCCTTTCGGGGCAAGAATTCTAAATAACCGCCCCATCAGCGCCTTTAAATCAGGAAAGTACTGAACGGAGCTGGCGAGCAGAATGATATCAAAACGTTCAGATTGAAAAATATCATCAAAAATATTGCCGTAAACGAAATGAATTTGCGGGTTTGAACCGGACACTCTTGCCGCCTGCTCAAGCTCGATGCTGTTTACATCCAGACCGTAAACGGTACTTTTTGGCAATGCCGTCAGACGGCGGGCCAGCCACCCGTTGCCGCAGCCGATCTCAAGTATCGTGAGCCCGTTTCCTCTTTGCGATAAATAGGATTTTAGTTGCCGGAATGATTCCGCCCGGATTTTCCACTCACTGTAATAGGGGTGCTTTTTACCGATTTCGGGGAGAAGCCTGACGATTTCATCCGTATATATTCTACCTTCTTTTTTTCTGAGCTTTAGATATTTTTCTTCATATGTAAGGAAGGTATCCGGCGGTGAAAGATACCTGACGCGAGTTTGCGGTGGTGTGTGATCTTTTGCAGCCGTTTTGCTTTTTACGGGCCCGTTCTCCATAAATCTCCTTCATTGTTAACGATGGTCATGTCTGTTTTAGTTTGAACATCTGCGGTGGACGCGTTACCATGGCTCCGGTGCGTCAGGATATAGCAAACATGGTCGCCGCCAAAGAAACCGGGTACATAGAATCGGATTTTTTTGTCGGTTGAAATCAGCCAATCCGTCAGTTTTCGGAAAACGCGATGGCGGCTGTACTGCTCCGGTGACGGCAGGATTGAACAAAGATGGATTCGTCGGATGACGCGGAAATTGACGTGAAACGGCTTCGCCCCGTGGTAATAAATCTCTGTAGCACTGATGACAAGACGTCTCCTTATCAGTCTCCTGAAGATCAGGCCGAATTTGAAGCGGATAAGCAGTTCGAGCATGGTAAACAGATGGAATGGAGGCATGGAAACAATCATAAGGGATCCGTTTTTATTCAGCATGTATGAAAGACGTGTCAGTATATCAGTCAGATTTCCGAAAACATTAATTACACCGAAATTCAGAATGATAAAATCATATTTGCGGGCGGGGAAAAATTCTTCCAGGGAAGATTGAATGATTCGGGCATCAAGACGCAGTTCATCAGCGCGCCGCCGGGCAAGATCAGCCATTTTTTCTGAAACATCAATAGCATCGATTTTAATATCAAAATGGCTGTAGAGCTCAAAATCCGATCCGGGTCCGCATCCGATATCAAGAACATGATCAGATTTTTCCAAAAAAGGGCGCATTTCTTCATGCATTACAGCCCGTTGATAAATACCCAATGAATGTTCATTGAACAGGGTCTGATAGGACTCAGCATATCCGTCGAATAATTTTTCCGCCGGCATCATCAGACGGTTCTCATGGATGAAAATTTTCGGATTTGATAATCACAGTATCGTGTCTTGATACCGTAAAACATCATTTTAAACGCTGATCCGTCAATCAAAGCCAGCTGTTTTTTTCTGAATTCGCTTGCCAGTTTTTTTGAAGCGAATTTATACAATTGTTTTGGGAACCGGTCAGCCATATCCAGTTCTCGCTGAAGCTGCTTTTCCCATGGTGAATGATAGATTACTTTCCCGCTGTATTCTTCATACATGGCGGTTCCGCGTAGTGGATAGGCAACTGTTGTGAGATATTGATCTGGCTGCAGGTCGCGTATAAAACGTATGGTTTCAAGAATATCAGTCAGTTCTTCGCCGGGATACCCGAACATGACAAAGATACCGGATTCGATGTGAAATTTACGGCATAAATTTGTCGCGTCGCGTATCTGCTGCCGCGTGACGCCTCTGGACATGGCGTTGAGCACATGCTGACTGCCAGATTCTGCGCCATACCAAATTCTGTAGCAGCCAAGCTCTCTTAGCAGGGTGACAATTTCTTCATCCAGCCGGTCGGCGCGGGCGATACATTCAAAAGGCAAATGAATTTGTTCGGCTTTCATCAGTTTATGAAAATTCTGAAGCCACCGTTTACTAACCGTAAAAACATCATCGGCGAACCACAGGTGCGTGGGATTATACTTTTGGATGATTTCTTTTATTTCAGCAATAACATTCTCCGGAGATCTGCGCCGGTGGGTGAATCCGTAAACGGAATGGCTGCACCATTTGCATGTAAAGGCGCATCCTCTCGCGGTCACCAGAGAAACAGGGCGCTGTTTATGATGTTTTTCCCATATCCGCAGATATCTGTTCAGATTGATAGCATCCCGGTCAGGAAACGGAAAATCGTTCAGACTTCTCCGGCTAGCGCAGCGCTGATTCTCCACAATTTTACCGTTTGAATCCGTGAAACTGACATTCGGGATATCATGCAGAAAATACAGTCCGTTTTTTATAAGACGGTTGATAACCGCTAAAAATACTTCCTCGCCCTCTCCTGCGATAACGATGTTGGCGCCGTAATCCAAAAATTCTTTTACCTGGGTGGACGCGTCAGGCCCGCCGAGAACGGAAATAATTCCTTTCTTTCTGCAGTAACGGATGAGTTTCATGACATTATACTTGGTTAACAGATTACAATGAATACCAAGAACATCCGGTTTGGCGCGGTTTAGAAAACGGATAAGTTTTTGGAATGAAGAAAATGTCGAGTCAAAAACACTCACATCAATGTCATTCTCTTTGAGATAAGCGGATAGATAAAGCAGCCCGAGCGGGGGGTATGGTTTCATAATCTTTTTTTCCTGCTCGTCTTCTTTTAAAAAATAGGTGTGGGCCAGGATGACTTTCATTAATGGTTTTCCCGTCAATTATATTGTTGTGAAAGATTCATATTTCTTGTTCTATATTTAAATACATCAATGCGTGTACCGTCTCATTTGTACCCGGTATTTGAACATTCCCGGTACATGTCTGTACTGGGCAGCCAATCGCCGCAGCCGGTTATAGATTGACTGATCCCGAAACAATGACAGAAATCCGAAATAATGATGCGTGTACTTGTGAAGCGCGCGATAGAAGTCGGGATGAAATTTTCCCGGATACATCAAAGCCAGATCGCCGCTGTCCTCCCAGTTTTTTTTATCGCCCATTAGCGCATGAACTTTGTCATAAAACGTTGTTCCTTTTAAAGGATACGAGACAGAAATACCGATATGATCAGGCATGCATCGCCGAATGAGTTTGAGTGTTTTTTTTACATCGTTAAAATCTTCTCCGGGGTAGCCGTATTGCAGAAAGAATCCCACTTTTATCCCGTACTTTTTCAATACGCGGTTTGCCGTAACAATCTGTTCAATGGTTGTATCCTTATCCATGGCGTCCAGAATTTTTTGAGAACCGGATTCCACCCCGAGCCAGATTTCAGCGCATCCGGAGCGGGCCAGTTCAGACACATGATCGTCGTTCATCAGATCCGCCCGGGACTGAATTTTATAGGGAATTTTAACATCCAGTTTTTGCAGGGCGTCGGTAAATTCAGAAATCCATCCCGGTTTAAGAGCGAATATATCATCAGTGACCCAGATTTGATCGGCCTTTAGCGTCTTTGACAGATACTGAAACTCCAGGGCCGCTTTGTCCGCCGGACGTGCCTTGTAGATTCGCCCATAGAGCGGTTTCGCGCACCAGTTGCAGCGAAACGGACAACCGTGTGAAGTGGAAATGTTTAACGTGAATAAACCGTGAAAAGTTATCCACATTTTTCTGTAGGGATTTAGATCTACTTTGTCCCAGGCCGCCATCGGCATATTTTCCAGTGGGAGCAGTTTTTTGTTTGGCGGCGCGGTTGCCAGCTTGCCGTCTGAGTCGATGAAGGAGACGCTTGGTAACAGTTTTAGAATGTCTGATGAAACTGTTCCGGCACCGGAGCTCAGAAATTCATAAAAAACGTTCTCCGCGTTCCGGTGAACAATAAAATCAAATCCGGCATTCAGATATGCTTCAGCCTGATCGGAGGCGTCAGACCCATGACCGATAAACATGCATTTTTTATCAACGCGTTCCAGAAAACGGAAAATCGTTTGCCGCATATTTCTCAGACACATTTTTGTCAGATAATTAAAATCATCATCATACAAAATAAAAATATCGGGGTTGAAATTATTTAGCGCATCGATGAGACCCTGTTCATTTTCGTCAAACATCACATCATAAAACTGAATGTCAATTCCGGGTATATCCCGAATTAAAGCAATGAGATAAAGCGGCGCTAACGGCGGGAAAGGCTTGCTGTTCAAGGCTTCCTTAGGATCCAGTTTTAAAAAATAGGAATGGCTGATAAGTACTTTCATGATACCGCCTTCTCCCTGACAACATGAAATTTTTTATCATAGATATGCTGATGATCCACGCGGTGAAGTTTGGCGACACCGGGGCCAAGGATAATACTGTTACCGATCAGGTCAGGATATTTGCGTTCCAGGCGACGACGGTAATTTTTGTAAATATAGCGGTTTAAGCGGGAAAGCAAATAAGAAGGCTTTTTTCTTTCGCGGCTCTTATCGTTGCGGATCAGATAAAAAGGATCACAATCAAAAGAAGTCCCGGCGTTCGGTAAGCAATCAAAGAGCCAGGCATTCTTGTTAATAAGGCGCTGTTTAAAAGTTTGATTAATAAGAGGTTTCATTTGCACCAACTGAACAGCGGCGTAATAATTTTTTGGCATAAGAGTCAGATTGTTTTCATCGACGAGATAATTCAGACAAAGACGTTCTCTTTTGCCGGTGATTTTACCAAACAACACGATCAGGAGATAGGTTATCCACAACTTATCCACATTTGTTACAAGGAAGAGATCGATATCATCATCCTGCTTACATGATTCAAAAGCATTCGCCCCGGTCAGACCGATAAATCGAACCCATGGCATGTGGGAAAGAATTTTCAGGTCAAAATAATATCGTTTTATCAGAGCCCGGCTGAATTGCCGCTTTTCACCGCATCGGTTTTCGGGCTCGCCTCTCATGAGCCGCGAATTTTTCTCCGCGATTATTCCTTCATCGATCAGATCATTGATACGATTATTGAATGTTTGCGTTGAGACCGGAATTCTTAAAAAACGGTGTACCTGATCGCGGCTAAAGGCGCTGCCAAATTCATGAGCCATTTCTATGGTAGATAAAATTTCATCATTAAGCACGAACGGCGCTCCTGATATTTAATGTATGGGGGTAAAGCTGAGAGACCTTCCTGATGCATGAGTCCCAGTTCAAAGGATCGATTTTATCTTTTGTGATTTTGTTTTTAAATCCGCAATTCAGTTCACTCATAATCACCTTCGCCCAAGTGGATATATCCGGTTCAGAAAGAATTGTTTTCCGGCTGCCAAAAATTTCGCTTGTCACCCCGTTTTCAAGTATAAAGGCCGGGAGATGATGCCGAATCGCTTCGAAGGGGGTAAAGCCGAATCCTTCGTATTCAGAAGCGTTAATAAAAAAATCGGCATCCCGGTAAAACTGCGTCAATTCTTCATCAGAAATTGATTGTCTGATTTTTATCTCGGCTCTGTAAGGTGAACGCTTTATTGCTCTTCTGATTTCAGAATAACCGTTATTTGCGTGTCCGATTAAAAAAAGTTGATGAGGAAGATCATATTCCGTTTTTAAATGGTTAAACAAATTGATGATAAACGGAATGTTTTTCCGTTTTTCAAAACTGTTGACAGCAAGAATGTATTTTTTGCTGTTTTTCGCAATGGTTCCGCGCAGGGGAATTATTGGCTTAAGATGATCGGTCCCGGGATGGATGACCCGGAGTTTATGGCGGAATTGCGGGAAAATCTCCGATATGGAAGCCTGAGTTGTTTGTGATACCGTTATCACCAGATCGGCGCGCCTGAGAAAATGTGGAATACGTAATCCAAAGTAAAGTCTCTTCGCAAACGGATAATTCGCAGGATGCTGTATGAATCCCATATCATGAAAAGTCGTGATCATTTTGTAGGCCGGATGGATCGGCGGGCAGATATAATGAGTCGCGTGAAACAGACCGACATTCTCACTGAGCAGGATTTTTTGCAGGCGATATTCATAAAAGTATAACAGATGGAGCCTGTTTTTAAGCGGAACCGGAAAAATTCTGTCCTGATTCTGCAGGTCCGGTTCAAAAAGCTTCATATGCTCGGGTTTACAGAACAGGATGATCCGGAAGTCCCTGTGAGATTTTAAAAGGCCGGCGGCAAGATGATAAATATATATGGCCGCGCCTGAAAACCGCGCGGGGAGAGAGAGGCAGTCGATACCGATAACGGCTAAATCATCGCTTTTATCGACCGGATCTGGAAGAATCATTCTTTTATGTGGCGCATCCGTGCTTTCTTCAGTTAAATTATTCATAGGATTACTTCGAAATGCAGCGGTTTTGTATTAAGTATCTAAATAAAAATAATCGGTTTTTATTCCTGTGATAGACAATTAGGAGAAGTTCAACGCTGGTTTTGAATGCCATTCACCGGTGAGAGAGTAGAATTTACCCGGATTATATTTGTCAGGGATAAAGTATGTATGATTTCCTTAATCTTTTTTTTTATGTATTTCATTCAGTTTTGATCATTTTCAATCTATCCGGATGGATATGGAAAAAGACCAGAGAACTGCATTTTTACAGTATTTCTCTTACAGCGCTTTCCTGGTTTGGTCTTGGGCTCTTTTATGGCTGGGGTTACTGCCCCTGCACTGGCTGGCATTGGCAGATAAGGAGAAATGCAGGTATTACGGATATGCCATCATCATATATAAAATTTTTACTGGATCAGCTTACCGGACTTGAATTCAGTTCGTTTTTGGTGGATTTGGTGACAGTCATCCTGTTTTTTACCGTGTTGATCATCGCAGTTGTTTTAAAAGCGCGACATCGTCCGGGATGGTAATAAATCGATGGGGATTGTTATGATTCTAAAGGCGAATGAAGGTGAAAAAAAACCGCTTCCTTGGTGGAAACGGTTTTTATATAAGTCATAAGTTTTTGAATGATAGAGCTTCCCCTTGTTAAAAAGGGGAAATTGTATCCGAAAGAATCTAAAATTCTGTCAGTTTAAAATTGGTCTCTGTTTTCAAATTTTCGATATAGGTTTCATATGCCGTATTTTGTTTATTCCTCTTTAATTCAGCTTCAAGCTCAGCGCGGACTTCTTCGAACGGCCGGGTATCCTTTTTCCTGTCGACGATTTTCAGGATATGATAACCGTACTGCGTCTCCACGATATCAGAGATTTCCCCGACCGGCACCGAAAACGCCGCTTTGTCGAATGGCGGTACCATGGCGCCTCTTCCGAAATCTTCATATAGTCCGCCATTTTCTTTGGATCCGGGATCTTCAGTATAGGTTTTGGCGAGCTTTGCGAAATCTTCACCCTTTTTGGCGCGGGCAAGGATTTCTTCCATCTTTTTATAAACTTCCTGTTTAAGTGAGTCGTTTTTCCCCTGGGTGCTTAAGAGAATATGACGTACACTCGCGGTCTGGTCCTGATTATAAACTTCATTGATTTCCTCTTCCGTTACATTTGTTTCACCTGCTAGCTTTTTATCAAGAAAATGCTGAATAGTCAGAGCATCGCGCATATCATTGCGGACATACTCTAAATCCATACCGGCTTTTGTAAGATATTCAATAAATTTTTCCTTGCTACCGGCTCTAAGATATTGCTGATTCAAAAGGCTGTCTATTTCAGTTTCAGCAACTTTGGAACCGCCTTTTTTAGCCGCGGTCAGGAGGATTTTTTTATCGGCCAAATTTTGGACCACGTCTTTCATGATTCGGTTAAGAGTATTGACATCCATTGATTTCAATTGTCCGGCGCGGGCGCCAAAATTTGTCTGAATGGTTTCCAGAACTTCCCCGGCGGTGATGTCAAACGCGCTGGATGACGCTAACACTTCGTTTTTCTCAGGATCGAGATATGCGAGCTTTGCTGAGATATCAACCCCTAACTGATAGGCGGGTGAACCCTTTTCCAGTTTAACACTTTTCTCCTTTTGAGAGCATGAAAACAACATGACTGAAAACAAGACGAGTAAAACAATAATTTTCTTCATTATTTCTCCTAATAAATCGGTGACTAGAGTCCATAAAATTTGAAATTAAGAAAGATTTTTAGTATTTCATAATTTTTTTTCTGAACAATATCGAGTTGTATTTAAACGGGAATTAATTTTATGTTTTATAGAGTTAAATGTTCCTTGTGCAATTTGCGAGATGTGCGCCAGATCAAACCAGGGCATCTTATCTTTGACATTATGCCCAAATATGCTTATAATTATCAGGCACACTTCTACATTCTTAATAATTTAAAGAGCAGCAATTTTTGTAATTTTGGGAGGGGTATGCAAATAAAAACATTAATACTGCTTCTTTTTTCGGGAATATTATTTTTTCAGCATTGCTCCGGGTCTAAAAAATCAGGGAGTCAGCAGCCTGCCGACGAGACATATAAACAATTGGCCATCCAAAAATATCAAAACAAAATCACTTACTCATTCAATTCAGACACAACGCTGGTGATTTGCGCGAGACAGGAAAAGCCAACATCACAGAGACCTTTTTCCAATGTTCAGTTTTTTGTTTACGATCTGATAAATGAAAGCGTTGTTTATGAGGATCAGCTTCCCATGGGTTCCGTGCGCTGGTTTGACAAAGATCAGCTTGAATTAAATACCATACCGGGAATTGTTTCCGGAGCGGAAGATAACGGGGCAAGGGTTTATATTGTTAATTTAAAAACCGGTAAGAAACAACTGCGCCACGGCGCGAAGGAGGTAAAAAAAGAGTAACTGGCTACATTTTTTAAACTTGCCTGACCGGATCAATGTTTCGGTAACAGGTGCTTCAAAATCAAGTGTTTTAGTCCGAATCGGACACTTATTCCGAATAATGGTATGTATATGGCGTGTTATATTGTCACGCTTCTCATCCGGCCCATACTTTGATTTTATCATTAAAACACTTCTATAATATTACTACATCAAAAACCATTTAAGATGGGGGAGTAATGACTCGTAAAGGATTGTCAGCAGGTATTTTTGTGTTGTTTTTGATAGTCATCGCGTTGCTTATATCCGTTAATCACGACCAGGCATTTTCACTAAAAAAATCCGGAAATAGCCTTTTGTTGGATGAGACAAGTCATACGCAGGCGATTGATTCCAAAAAAACGATTGTTAAGGGCAAGGGTATATGGTCAGAAAGAAAAAAGAAGATCAAAGGATTCGCAAAAAGTGACGCTCCGGATATGTACGCTCAAATTCACCGGGAAATCCGAACAAGGGACGGTGAGCAGAATCCGGGTTATAAGCTTAATTATAAAATTGATGAATTAAATAAAGCCGTTTCCGGCTCATCGGTAAAATCGCTGAATAAGTCATCCGCCGCACTGACCTGGGTGGAAAGAGGCCCGGGAAATGTCAGCGGCCGCACCCGTGGACTGATAGTTGATCCGGACGATGCTACGCACATGACCTGGTTTGCGGGTTCTGTGGGAGGGGGAATATGGAAAACTACCGATATGGGACAGACCTGGATTGACAAAACCCCTAATCTTCCCAATCTTGCCACCACGGTTCTGGCCATGGCCGAATCAAACCATGATATTATATATGCCGGGACCGGGGAAGGTTTTTTCAACAGTGACGCGGTAAACGGAAACGGAATTTTTAAATCGGAAGATCGTGGTGAAACATGGAGCCAGTTGACATCGACCGCAAACAATCTTGATTTTCAGAATATTAACAGAATTGTAGTCAGCCCTACAAATCCTGATATAGTACTGAGCTGCGCCAATACAGGATTTGTCGTTTCATCGGGTAGCTGGACATCCACTATTCAGAAGTCAACCGATGGCGGAGTCACCTGGACGGAAGTTTATGACGCCGGCGGATCGAGAATTCAGCACATTGTCGCCAATCCTCAAAATTTTAATACACTATACGCGACGGTTAACGGGGTTGGCGTTGTTAAATCCACAGATGCCGGAGATACCTGGCAATTGGCTTCTACCGGTATCGGCGCGGCGGCCAGAATTGAACTGGCGATCGCTCCGACAGACACCGCGCGGATTTATATCGCGGTTGAGAATGGTGAAGAGTCAGATTTTTATATTTCGGAAGACGCGGGCGCAACCTGGACGATTGCGCTGGATCAGTCCGGGACAAATCCAAAGTGGCTTGGAGGCCAGGGTTGGTATGATAATACAATCGCCGCGCACCCTTATAATGAAGATATCGTTTTTGTTGGTGGTATCGACGTCTGGAAAATTGAAATGCAACCAGGTTCTGATACCACATCCGCCATTACCGGTGTTGAACAAAATAATACGCAGTCGTTTTTCGGATTTATCAATTGGGGCGGTCCTTATGCCGGAGGCGGTTTAGGAACCGGTGATGATTTTCTCGGGTCCGCGGGTGTTGAGCCGGAAGATTACGCGACCGTTGAGATACGTTTTGGCCCGGGAAAAACGCAAAAAGCGCATCGTTTCCTTTATGATGGAAGCACCGGTAACTTTCTTTACCAGGATTACATAGATGTCCCGTTCGAAGTCTGGGATATCACCAATAACCGGCAACTAA
This sequence comes from Calditrichaceae bacterium, assembly GCA_050178385.1. Lineage (GTDB taxonomy): Bacteria > Calditrichota > Calditrichia > Calditrichales > JBFXGD01 > JBFXGD01. Next base: position 5,245 of record JBFXGD010000064.1, on the reverse strand, counting down.
TGGCATCCTTCAGAGACTGGGCTAATAACGGGGTCTTTGACCTGATAGAGTATAATGCCAGCAACCTTCAGCGGGAATATATTTTTGTAAACGCGACACCTTATGACGCGGTTAATCCGGATCCGACCATTCCTCAAACCAATGGATTTATGTGGAAAAATATTTACGCCATGTGGCCGATTCTGGCGAGCGGTGGTACCTGGGATCCAAACAATCTTCCCGAATCCAATCTGAGAATCAATTATGAAACACTTATTACCAGAGTCAGGCTGACTACACCGATTACGGACGGTTATAATCAGTACGGAAAACCGTATATTCATGTGGATCAGCATAATCTGGTAATGATACCCACCAATTCTGAGACGGGTGAATTCTGGATCCTTAACGGCAATGACGGCGGGGTTGCTTATTCCACGGACGGAGGTACAACCTGGTCAGAGGCTCTGAACGGAGGGTATAACACCACTCAGTTCTATGGAATTGACAAAAAACCCGGAGCAAATGAATATATCGGCGGAACCCAGGATAATGGTACCTGGCGCTCGCCAAATGCCGAGGATGCTAATCTAAATTCTGTTTACCTTAGACAATTAGGCGGTGATGGTTTTGAGACATCCTGGCATTATACCGATCCACTGAAGATAGCGGTATCCAGTCAGTTTAACAATATCTGGCGGTCGCTTGACGGCGGGTTGTCCTATCTTCCCGCGAGTGACGGATTGGGTGATGATGGCGCGTTTATTACCAAAATCGCGAAATCACAAAGCGATCCGGACTTACTCTTTACTGTTGGATCCGCGGGTGTGTACCGGACGGATAATTTCGCGGAAAACTGGACTTTAACACCTATTTCCACTGATTGGGGTTTTAGCAGTTCATTTACAGAAGTCAAAATCTCCATCGCCAATCCACAAATCGTTTGGGCGGGCGCGAATATGGGATCAAGTGGAAAAATGCAGGTTTCTGTAAATGGCGGTCTGAATTTTTCATCGACAGTAAATTACAGCGAGGTCACACTGGGCAGGATTTCCGGTCTGGATACACATCCAATTGAAGATTCGACGGCTTATGTTATGTTTTCCATTGCTAATGCTCCAAAAATTTTACGCACCTCGGATCTTGGGCAAACCTGGCAGGATATTAGCGGATTCGGTGTCAACTCATCAAGCAGCAACGGATTTCCGGATGTGGCCACATATTCTCTTTTGGTGATGCCTTATGATCCGGACATTCTGTGGGCCGGAACGGAAATCGGTATTTTCCAGTCGCTTGATAACGGAGCAAGCTGGTCCTATCTGAACGAAGGTTTGCCGGCTGCTGCCATATGGGATATGCGTATTGTGGATGACCAGGTAGTGGTGGCGACCCACGGACGTGGCATCTGGTCAGTAACTATACCGGAATTATCCACGTACACCCAACCGGCTGTGACATTATCACCGCGGCTTAATAATGCGGCGCAAAGCCCCACCGGGGTCATTGTCGTTGACGCCAGTCTGAGATCGGTGTATGATTCCACCCAGGTGCTGATAAACGGAGAGAATATTCTGACGGTGCAGGCGGGTACATCGCTTGACACGCTTGTTCAGATTAATTATTCTGTAGATACCGCGGAAGAGATAACCGTATCCCTGGAATCATTTAAGGATGAACTTGCATATAAATCCACAACGGTTGCGATAACTGTTTATCCGTTAGCTTCTCCGGTGCAATCTTACTCCAGTAATTTTGATCTCGGAAACACTGATTTTACGGGAAGCGGATTTGAAGTGAGCACGCCGGCGGGTTTCGTGAACAGCGCGATCCACACGGCGCATCCCTATGGGACTCAGGTGACACTGACTTATCAACTGTCCGTACCAATTGAAGTCGCGGCATCAGAAGCGTTCTTCAACTATAAAGATATTGCCATTGTTGAACCCGGTGAGCCGGGAACCGTGTTCGGTGATAACATGTTTTGGGATTATGTTATCGCGGAAGCGACGGAAGATGGAATTAACTGGATACCGCTGCTCGATGGCTACGACGCGGGTTATGATGCAGATTGGTTAAATATCTATGATACAAGCGGTGATCCGACACCTGATTTATTGAGACTGCACAGTGTCAATTTGCTGGACTTCTTCGATGCCGGCAGTACGATACTGATTCGTTTCCGTCTTTTTTCCGACGCCAATACAACCGGTTGGGGATGGATCATCGATGATCTGGAGATTCAGGAATCCATCACTGCCATTAGTTCTGATGAGCCCCTTGTACCGGTGACGTTTAATTTGTCACAGAATTATCCCAATCCGTTTAATCCGGCGACAAAAATTAATTTTTCACTACCGATAAACGGAAAAGTGACGCTGCAGATCTTCAACGCGCTTGGTCAGAAAGTGGCGACGCTCATAGACGGCAGTATGAAAGCGGGAACGCATACCGTTGAGTGGAACGCGGCGAATATGGCCAGCGGATTGTACTTCTACAAAATTCAGGCGGAAAATTTCAACAGTGTGAAGAAAATGATCCTATTAAAGTAATATGATGTCCAAATTGGAAAAATGACAGATACAGAATGATGGAATCGGGGTGTCTCCCGATTCCATTTTTTTTTCATGCGATTGATTGTAATTTTGTAAAGTCGTTAGTATTTCGTTAGGTAATTTTAGAATATCATTATGCAAAAAACTGTTTATTTAATGGATATTTCTAAAATGTTTCTGCATTTGAACATACCCCCAGGTGACAAATTTCAAAAATCAAGCTATCAAATGTGACCGATAGTTCACAAAATGTGATGTATCGGTCACAAAATGAGAACTATCGTTCACACTGGAATGAAGGGCCTTTATATCTGTTTTAGGACTTAATTCATTGATTATAAATATCATAAGCCTTGTTAAATTTTTTTGGCACGGAAAGTGCCCATAAAATAATAGCATTGATGCCCTCTATATTGTAGGATACGCAATTCAGATGGCGGTTATATTCATTGAATTACTTTATTTGATCTGGATGGGAAAAGTTTCTCAGGTGATGATGACTTTTATATGTTAGGGGGCTTATAATGCATTTTACCGGATTTACATAAAATGGTAAGTGTTAATCTGAGATTTATAAAATGTGTTGCTACCCATTCGTATCATAATTATTGTAAGAATAAGGGAGATATAATGAAAAAAGTAATTTTTTTAGTTTTATTATTTTCTTTAAATCAAGTTTCATTTGCACAAAAAATAGTTCCATATATTAGTCCTGGAATTAGCATAGGTTATAATTTTAATAGCGGGGTTATTTATGGTTTTAAAATTAGCCTGGGAATATTAAACACTGAGCAAGATTATTTTTATAATATAACTCTTGGAAATAGAAATAATTTTAAAAATAATAATGATACCATTCTTTCATATAAATATGTTGATTTTCAGGTTGGCGCCATAACTGAACCAATTGGTGAACATAAAATACAATTGTTAAATGGAGGAGGCCTCGGGTTTTTGTTTTATAAAGAGAATAATAAGTTCCAATATTCTCCAAGAGCTACTGCATTCAGTGGTTACCTTTTATTTTCTTCAATAGAATTAAACCTGCTAAAATTTAAAAAATTGGAACCTGATTACAATATTAGGGCAGTATTTCCAATTCCCTTAAGAAAAATGGATGAGTATACTCTATAAAAAGTACGGGATGAATTACCAAAGATAACTCAATCATAAAGAAATATAGAAAGGATGAAACTCATGTACCAAAAAATTAAATTCATGGCAATTTTAATGGTTCTATCCTTAAATTCTCTATTTTCACAAAATATTATTAGAACTACTTCCGACCATCCGGAAGGAGAAGAAATATATAGTATACAATCACCGACTCATAACGAAAATATACATCAGTATATTGTGAAAGAAGCTTTTCAACTTTTGAAATTCTCATATCCAACTGAATTAACCGAGATGGAGAATTATGTTGGTACTACTGAATCAAGCTCAACTGGTCTTATCAGAACTTTTGGACCATGGAAAATAGTTGCAGGAGCTTATATGGAAGACCACGCAGATATAGTTTATCATTATGGTATAGGTGCAAGGCCAGATTTTAATCAGAGTTTACCTATAGGATTTATGGATTTTATATTAGAATCGTTAGGTGTTGCGGATATTGATGATGCTTTTCACTCAATAACGCATTTTTGGAATGCTGATGCTGGTTATAATGATCAAACGTTTTTAAATGGCACTTATAGTGGGATTTATTGGTCATTTTCATGTGAAAATGCTATGCAAAAGATAGCAAAATTTAGAGATGGCACTTTCCCTGCAAGAGTAATTTATAGAGAAGCAGCTACGTTACCCGATACATATATAATATCAGGAGGATATGATTTTGAATATAATTCTTTAAAAGACCTTTATTTAAATGGAAATGCAATAATAACAAAATATATTGGACTTGATAACGATTGGCATAATATTTATTATCCAATTCAATGGGGACCAACGGCAAGGAAAGCATTTGCATATGAAATATTGGGAAGGATGATACATCTACTAGGTGATATGGCTGTTCCGGCCCATGTTCACGAAGATAGTCATCCACCTACAGATTCTGATACTTACGAAACATTATATAATGAATACAATTTATGGACGGCAGAGGAGGTATATTCACAATATGGCTATTATTTAGATCCATATGTTTATTCTGACCCGCTGTATTATATAATGTATTATATGAACCAAATTTCTGACCATTTCGCAAGTGATGATAAGAACGGAGATGATAGTTATCAAAATGATGGTCCATTTTCAGTATTATCATTAATAATTCCAAATTTAAGTAGTGTACCAACAAACAAGGATCAAATTAATCATGATAATGTTCTTATAATGCACAACGAAATATTTCCACATGTAATAAAAGCAGCGGCAGGTTTATTGTATTGGTTTGCTGTTGAAACAGGACAGATAGTCATTAGCGAACCGATAGCATTAACAATCTCCGGCCCAACATGGTTGGATAATTATGAATATGGCACCTTCACCGCCAATCCCAGCGGCGGAAGCGGAAGCTATGTGGATTATAAATGGTGGTCCAGAAACGATGAAGGTATTATCACACCACTCAGTCTGACCGGAGGCGTGGAACCCAACGCGCCGCTTCCGGGACTATGGAATCAGGTGTCAAGCTGGGATGGTCTTAGCACGGTCACACCCGGATATAACTGGGATTTCTCTTTGAAATGTGAAGTCACCGATTC
>JBFXGD010000063.1:0-17637 GCA_050178385.1 Calditrichaceae bacterium | reverse complement strand
CATGACGGCAAGGTTGATTCTGACGCTCGGCGAGATGCAAAATTACAGGCCATCGGGCTCACAGTCCTAAGAATTAATGCTCATTACGTGGTGGAAAATATAAATGGGACATTACGATTGATAGAGGGGAAAGTTAGGGAATTGGAATAATCGGTAGATAAAGACACAACCCCCTAACTCCCTTTACTAAGGGGGGCAGGATAATTGAGTTTCCCCTTGTAAAAGGGGGACTAAGGGGGTTATAAAACTAACGGATTGGAATAATTCACAAGCTGGTGGAATAAAGACACAACCTCCTAACCCCCTTTATTTAAGGGGGGACAGGCTATTTCCCTTGTCAAAGGGGCTTTACAAAACAAACCATTAACGAAATTGGAGGAAATTGTTATGTCAAATGCCAGTGATTTTGCGGCAAAACAGACGGAAATCGAAGCGATTCCCGATGAAGTCACCAAATCTCCAAACATGCCCATGGATGTCTATTTGCAGGAGGCGGAAAACACGTATCAATGGTGTCAGGCTGATAAGGAAAAACTCATCGCGGCCGGTCTGGACTGGACTCTGGTTGAAGATCTCCCCACCCGCACCGGGGCAACTCGTCAGGCTGAATCCCTGTGGTTTACGGATCGTTTTAACCGGGAAGAAGCGGAAAGACTTTGGCAAGAAAAATCACCCGCTGCCTACGATCTTCGTGACCAGCTTCTTCATGATTTTCACTTCGCCTATCGTAAACTACCGGAGCTGGCTAGCCGTGTGAGTAAGATTGCCGAGGGCAACAGTCATGCCGATATGATCCAGGATTTAAATGACCTTGCTGAACTGGGCAAAGCCAACAGCGAGCCGCTAACCAAAATCAGTTTTGATTTAACCCTGCTGGATACGGCGGCAGCCACATCCGATGAAATGGCGGAGCTTCTATCCCTGGCGGCCACAGATCGCGTGGACAATAACGAAACCCGGGTGACACGCGATAAGGCTTATACATATTTAAAAGAAGCCATGGACGATATCCGTGAATGCGGTCAGTATGTTTTCTGGCGGGACGATCAGCGTTTTAAGGGATATGTGAGTCAATATGCAAAACGCTATAATAAAAATCGGAAATCAGACCAGGAATCGGTGCCGGTGGAAGGTTAACAGGATAAGATAGATATTCTGCTCCCCGCGATTAGCGGGGGGCATTTTTTTTACGGGAAAAGTAAGGAAAATCTGTATTAATGGGTGACGGGACGGGTCAAAAAGTAACGGGAAGAGGTAAAACTTTACGGGAAAGAATCAATTTGTTACGGGAAGGGGTCATTTAGTGATGGGGCAGGTCAAAAAGTGACGGGAAAGAGAAATATTCATGTCGATAATGTTGAATATAATGAAAAATATTTATTCCATTGGACATGAAAGCCCGACACCGAAGGTGTCGCATTTTTGTAGCATAGGGATTCCCGCGGTAATGGTTTGACCCCTTCGGGTCGCGGGATTTCAGGGTGGCTGGTTTTCTACAAAAATTTCATCCCTCCGGGATTTGGATTGATGGGTGCATTGAAAATCCACGAAATAATGATAAATATGGTTAATTTGATAAAAATCCTGACGATGTCGCATCTTTGTAGAACTCCGAAAACAACCCCCTTAGTCCCCCTTTGGTAAGGGGGAAACTGCCCGTTCTTACTCTTTTTTCTTTTATCTTAACCTTCCTACTTCCTACTCCAGCAAATCATCCACATCAAAAAGTTTTCCTGTACGGTGGCGGCCTTCGGGAGCATGAGGTTCGTGATGGGGGCGTGGTCTGGAGAGCCATAAGGTAAGGATACCGAGAATAATAAAGGTGAAACCGGGGCCGGCGTTATAAAACCGCTCCATATTGTTGTGAGCATGCTCCAGCCATTCAATCGTTCCGCTGAAACCCAGCAGTGACAGTACCGCCCCTGCGATTACCAGCATCGCTCCTGTGCCCTGAGCGATCATCATCGACCAGAAACGCGTTTTATAATAAAGAGAATACCGGTTTTGCTCATCCCGGGCTTCTTTTATAAATTTTTGTCTTATTTCTTCATCCCATATTTGCTCTGCATTGGAATCTTTGTTCATGATTTCCCCCGTATGAATATTAAGTTTACTCAAAATTGAAATTTATACTCTTTGGCCGCCATAATCTATTGAGTTTCAACGAAGGTGTAGGGCCATCTAATCCGGGTTAGGTAAATTAATTAAACCGGTACGCGGCTTTTTCCAGTTCCTTGACAGAATCGATCAGTCTCGGCGGTGTCAGATATTGTCCGATAAATTTATAGATTTTTACTCGTATCTCACGGGCTTTTTTTGTATCCATACGGTCAAATGAGTGACCGCCCGGTATATCCTGAAAGATCTCGTATTCAAATTTCTTGCCCTCGGCTTTGAGTGATTTAATCAGATGTTCGACTTCCAGAACATTGACATCGGCGTCATTGGTGTTGGTGTGAATAAGCAGGGGCGTTTTGAGCTTGTGCGCGTTCCAGGCGGGGGAACGGCGACGGTATTCATTCACATTCTCATCGGCGGTTTTGCCGATATGATATTCGGCAGAATAGAGATCCCGGTATTCCTGATCTTTATAACCCATCCGCGCGACCAGATCGCTGACCGGCACACCGGCAAAGGCTACCTTATAATTCTCGGGATGATCAAAGATATTATGGAGAGCGATCAATCCGCCATGGCTCCAGCCGATGATCCCCACCCGGTTTTTATCGACAATATCGTAATTTTCAAGCATAAAATCACGGCTGGCATTTACATCTTCAACTTCGAGACCGCCGTAATCGATTTTTTCATAAAAGCTCTTTCCGTAACCGGTGCTGCCGCGGTACTCTGCCGCGATGACAATGTACTGCTGGGCGATCAGTTCTCTGACGATATGCGTATAATAAGTTGTGAAATCGGCATGCACACCGCCATGGGGAAAGATGATCAGCGGATATTTTTTCGCGGGATCGATGTCTTTGGGAATAAATATATAGGACCAGAATTTCACCGGATTCCCGGCGCCCTGAGCCGTCGGGTTTTTTTCGTGCGCCAGCGGCGGACCCGTCATGTACTGTTTATCAATAAATGCCACATCACCCACTTTATTAAACCACTGGATATCATCGATCGATTTTTCGATGGCGTCAAGACGGTGCTGAAGGTTTTCATTGTTCTGTTTAAGCTCTTTGATCACCTTGTCAAGACCGCTGTCCGCTTCCTGACCGAAAATGGGATGTGAGACAGAGACAATAATCAGAATAAAGAAAAACATCATATATTTTTTCATGATCAATTCTCCGGATTTAAATTTCAGACTGATTCCGGATATAAGATAAGCATTAATCGATTTTAAGAAAACAAAAAGAATGAACGCGGAATTACTCCGTCCGTTTTAAGATAATCAGGGACAAATCGTCATTTGCCGGCGCGTCACCGACAAAACGGTCAATTTCAGATGTGAGTCTTTCACCAATATCTTTAGCCGAAAGACCGGTCATTGAAGTAAGAATTTTGAACAGCCTTTGTTCAGTATAAAATTCTCCCTCCGGATTTCGAGCCTCGGTGACACCGTCGGAATAAATTAACAGGGAATGTCCTTTTTGGAGTTCAAGAATGGTCTCGTTATAATCTATATCCGGCATGATACCAAGCGCGGGCTGTCCCTTGGCGAGTTCTTCGATCCGGCCGTCTTTAAGAATAATCGGGGGCATATGACCGGCGTTTAGCATGTTCAGCCGGTTTGAACCGGATTGAATTTCGCAATAAACAACAGAAGCGAATTTATTATTCATCCGGTCCCGGTAAAAAATCTCATTTATTTTTTTTCCGAATTTCGCAAGCGATTCATAATCGGGAGCGATCGCTCTGATGACTGCCTGCAGCCTGACCATAAAAAGCGCGGCGCCGAGTCCTTTGCCGGAAACATCGCCAAGAACCACACCATGCCGATTTTCCCTCAAAGGGATAAAGTCGATCAAATCACCGCCCACTTCATTTGCCGGCCGTGAGAAGAGGTAGAGCTCCCAACCCTGTATGTTAATCGAACGCTCTGGCATCAGCGCGTACTGAACGGATCGTCCGGTCTCAAGTTCATCCTTGGCCAGCAGCTTGTCTTTGAGCTCCAGCATGAGAATAAACAGGAATATCAGGCCGGCAAAAAGAAGACCATTGGAGCCGGTTTGCATGTTTCCGGAATTTGCGGTGAACAAAAAAATGAAGGCGATGATAAACAGGAGACGCCTGGCCGGAGTGAGTTTAAAAAAAAGGCTTTTAAACAGCCAAATGGTTATGAAAAACCAGCGTTTGAATCGGCCCATTTTCTCCAGCCGTTTTTTTCGCTCATCGTTGATATAGAAAGCTTTTAAATCTTTTAAATCACGCCGCATGGTGCGCCGTAAATCGCCTTTTCGTACGTCGTTAAAGATCGTATCAAAAATCTTTGGTTCACTGCTGCCATTTGATTTTTGCGCGGACATCTTATCCCCATAAGTTAGTAACCGCATATAGATACGTAAAGAATACGATTTGGTTTAAGAAAATAAAAATATATTTGTGCTGACAAAAGGTGTCAGGAAAATTAAGAGGCAGTTTGACAGAAAAGTCCCGTTAGCGCCGGGAATATAATATCAGGATTTTTTCTTTGATTTAAATTCTATGAATTGTATTTTGATTTAGCATAAATTTAATAGGGTGGGGATAATTGATGACAAACAAAAATGTATTCATATCCGGAATATTGATTCTGCTGTTGATAATTTTCGCTGGTTGCCGGAAAGAAAACAGAGGGTATTTAATCGGAGAGTGGTCCGGGGTAGATAAAATGGGGATAAAACAGACCTTTGTTTTTATGGAAGATAACCGGGCGGAATGGAAATTAAAATCGAAAAACATGACACAAACATTTGAAATAGAATATAAAATTGATTTCGATACTTGTCCGGTCACGATAGATTTAAGCGGATTTAATGAAGGTCCGCTCGCGGGGAAAGCCCTCTATGGAATCATTGAACATAAAAACAACGCCATGTTCCGTCTTGATGTGGAACCGGGAGAGATAAATAAGGATCAGCCAATTCACCGGCCGTCATTTTTTGGTGAAGAAACGGTGACTTACTACAGAGTAAAATAACAGAAGAATCATTTCATTTTCGGTTTGCAGATCAGGTGTTCCTTTTTTTCAGTTTGAATAATAAAAAATCCCGCGTCAGCGATTTTTTTCTTTGTTCTTTTTCTTGGTTGATGACCATCCTCCAGGATAAGTTGTCCGTCAGATTTTAATAAACGCCGCCATTCTTTTTGAAGCTGGTCCGGCTGGTTGATTCCGTGAAACATGTCCAGGGCATAGATGATATGGGCGGTGTTATCCGGCAATGGAGTCCGGTACCCGGAAATATGAATGGTTTCCACATTTTGCAGTTTTCTTTTTTTGATTAATTCGCGGACTGAGTTAACGGCCAGTTCATGGATGTCCACCGCGTAAACTTTTCCTGAACTCCCGGCCAGATTTGATGCTTCAGGTATGTACCGACCCGGACCGCAGCCGTAATCAATGACGGTGAATCCTTCTTTAATGCCGAAATCGCCAAGTTTGCCCGTCCGCGGGGAGAAGAAATCAGCAATTTTAAATGCCAGCGTCATCATTTTAAAGGCCGTATTGGACATGCGGTCTCTTGCGGCCATTTCTGACATCATTAATTTTCCTCCTGATATTAAAAAAACCACTTTAATTGGTTAAAGATTCTCACTATCGTAATTTTTTTCACCGGCGGTCACTTTAACCGGCATCCTGTTCTGAAAAGGCGGTAGGGGGCATGTCGCGAATTCGGTGAAGGCGCAGGGGGGATTGTAGGCTTTATTAAAGTCGATATAAGTGATACCATCCGCGCCCGGCCGGTCCACATACAGGAAGCGTCCAGCGCCGTAGGTTTCATCCCCGTTGGTGTCATCCGCGAAAATCACGAAGTATTTATCATCCCCCGGGTCGGCAATCGGATCCAGCCTGTAAGTTTCCCCGGCAATTTCAAAAACCAGCGCGCCGGGAGAAAAAGAGCTGTCCACGGTCCCCAAAATGGTGGGAACGGCAATTGTTTTTTGCGGATTATAGGGTTCCAATTTTGCCTGAACACGCCAGGATTCTTTTACGGCATATCTGTTTATTCCTTTAAAGTGTTTTAAATTGGGATGTTCCCTGTCGCGAAGGCGGATACCATACTTATTCCCGCGTTTGATGATGAACCAGCTCAGTGACCCTGATGTCAGTATAGTGGGATCCCCGTCGGCATCACTTCGCAGGATCATGGATGTCACCTGATTTTCACCCGCGGTTACGTTTACATCCGCATTAATTTTTGCCAAAACATGATTGTCTTCCAGAATAAGCGAACCGATAAACCCCGGCGCTTTCTCCGGGAACACGATATCGTTGGATGTATCGCTGCCGAACCGGTTTTGCCCTTCATTAAGCCAGAACAAACCCGCGAGACTCAGCCAGTTGTCTTCGCGGGTTAAAGAAGAAACGCGTTTTTTATGCCATTCATCGATTCCATTTGTATAGGAACTCTTTTCGGAAGATCCGCATCCCGCTAAAAAGAAAGTAGTGGTCAGGAAAAAGAATATGATTCCGCTCTTTAGAAAGTTCATCAATTCTCCTCAATCGGGTTGATACGTTTATTGAATTTTTTTTAGCCGGATTTCGTTCCGGAATCCCGCGGCATCGTTGCCTCGTGAAAAAGGCCGGATGGTATAAGCCTGTTATCGAATCCGGAGCCTGCCGAAAATAACGACGATGTTAAAAAAATCGTCAAATTCTCATTGATTCATAAAAATTATATCTATTTTAATACTCCCGGCGAAGGAGTGTCCCCTGTCGCAAAAAGTATCCATTTTCCGGGATCAATTTGCCATTTTGATTCAGCGGTTAAGGGAACGGAAGCATGGCCTCCGGGCAATTCAACCCGCTGAATTTTTCCGTCAATTTTTATATCCACCGGCATCGGGAAATTTGAATGATCCGTAATTGCCCATGTTAGATTTAAAAAATTGTCGGTTTTATTTATGTTGAGTACCGGTAAATCTTTTTGATACAGATAAACTCCAAAAAACCAGTCAAGTTTCATCCCGGAGATTTTTTCCGCGAGTTTTTCAAAATCCGGCGTGCTGACAAACCGGCATGCTTCTCCATTGACCTTTTTTTCATCTTCAGGATCAGGATAGGCCCAGCGTCTAAGCAGCAGATTAAATTTTTGATCGCCGATTAGATGGCGCAGGGTGTGCAGCATAGAGGCGCCTTTAAAGTACACGTCCATGTCATACGCTTCGCTAAAAATCGCTCCGCGCGGCAGAACAACCGGCTGTTTATTGGTGATATATGACCGAATGATCTCCATCAGCTCATCTGCTTTTGTTTTACCTAATTTATGTTCGGCGTATATGATCTGCATATAGGAAGCCAGTCCCTCGCTAAGCCATAAATCAGACCAGTCGGATGGTGAAACCAGATTGGCGAACCACTCATGCGCTAATTCATGCTGATGAAGGGCGTCAAATCCCCAGTCCACATCTCCCATCGATCTGAAATCATAGTTGCCTCCGTACGCGATGACGGTCTGATGTTCCATTCCCAGGTAGGGCGCTTCCGTGATGCCGTATTTATCGGACCGGAACGGATAAGGCCCAAGGAGTTTCTCAAAAAATGCTAAATGTTCCAAAAATCCCGGCAGGAATTCCTTTGCTTTTGATTCATTCTCCGGCAATGCCCAGAATGAAACCGGGATTACATCACCCGAAACGGATTTGAATTTTTCCTGAATTTCCACATAAGGGGCGACGTAAACCGAAACAGAATAGTTGCTTATAGGTGAAGAAACAAACCAGTCAAAAGTACGGGTACCGTCCTGGTTGGATTTAGAAGATATGAGGCGTCCGTTGCTCACGGCAAGCAGATTTTCAGGGACGGTAAAATGTAATGCCATGGAATCCGGTTCATCGGAAGGATGATCTTTACACGGCCACCAAATATCGGCGCCGCTATATTCGCATGAAACACCAACCCAGGGTTCACCGCCTGCGGTTTCAGCCCAGATAAACTTGTTAAATTTTCCTTTTTGTCCGGATCGCGGTTTTCCGTGATAATGAATCTTAAAAACAGTGAATTCACCCGGCTGTAAAGTTCTACCCGGCTCGATCCAGATGTTACCCCGGTCCCGCGAAAAGCGATGTTCATTGCCCGACTTGTTCAGGATTTTTTCAACTGTGAGCAGAGTATCGAGATTCAATACGATGTGTTCAGTTGCAATCGTTATGTTCGCATACATGGTGAGAATACCCTGAATGCTGCTGTCCGCGGGATCAATCCGCATGTCAAGATCATAAAAAGTAACATCGTAAGCGGCCTGTTCAGGTGAAAGAATACCGCCGCTGTCATTTGGATTTGTCTGAGAATATAATTGAATAGAAAACAAAACAAGGATGAAAGTCAGTGAACCCCGCCGCATATCTGCCTCCCCTGAGAACTTTAATATAAACATGGAACACAATTAGAAAACTCACACCCGGAAAGAAGTTTGACACGATCCGTTATTTCCATCAATGGAATTGATGAATTTATGAGACCTAACAGGTACAAATCAGCATTGTATATCCCCATTAAACAAGATATTCCGGAAAGAGATCTTATTTCATGATGACTTTGGCTTCCGGATCCTCCACGTAATATATCTCATGCCCCTCCACCCATTTGCCGTTTTGAAGGTACTTCGATTTGCTGAGGTAGCGGCCGTCGGGAAGCATTTTTCCGGCGCCCATAACCTCTGTAATTCCGCTCTTTTCACCGGTTACGTATTCATGACTTATAAATTGTCCGTTTTCAAATTTTATGGTGCCGTTTGTGAAAAAGCCGGCGGTGGTGAAATAATAGAAAATAAGGCTTTCCTTATCCGGATCCCACATTACAATCGATTCACCGCCGTATTCACCGTCATTTACCGAATGCAGAATTCGGATTGCCTGGCCATTCAGGGCTCTCTCCCAGCGGGAGACATCCTGAGTCATTTTGTCCTTATCCGGGTTGGCGAATACACCCTTCCAGGTTTTGCCCACAAAAGGTTCGAGCGGTTTAAGGTGCCCTGACAATTCCGTCTGGGCATGAATGACACAAGGGAAAATAAACAATGCGGCTATGATAAATGAAAACAGCTTTTTCATAGGTATCTCTCCGTCAAGTGATTGATTTCCAGATTGAAACGGTTATCGTGGTAAATATAATTCATAGTTTCTGAAAATGATGGCTCAACTTAACCGGTTACACTCTCGGCGAATTTTTTAAACCGGTTCATGTCTCCGGTCACGCGTTTACTGATCATGCCTTTCATCAATGGAGAAAGTATTTTTGAAACAGGATTTTTGAATGTAAATTCCGTTTCCACATCCCATTTTGTCGTTTTGTCGTTGATGGCGGTGAATGTGTTTTTCATGGAAGTCCGCGCTGTCGGATTTTCATAAATGCCTGAAAATTCTTCGGGTTCATTTCTGGATGTGATGGTTTCAAGCATAATAAATTCTTCTTTTTCTTTATAGGTCAGCATGGATACCGCGCCGGGCTTTCCTGGATCACCGCTCTGATGCTCAAATTTTATTAAAGTAGGCTGCCATTTCGATAAATTATCCGGATTGTCAAAAATCTTCCAGACTTCATAGCGACTTTTATTGATGGTGATAAAAAAATTGAATTTCATTGGACTCCCCCCTAATAATTCAATCCCTTGAAATTTTCGTCAATTCCATTTGAATTGTCAAGATCAAAAATAACATTGAAAATAATTTAACCTGATTAAAGCGTTATAGAATCTAAGCGGTCTGAAACGCAACTTATTCCGTTGTTTAGCGTTTGTTTCAATTAAAATTGTATTTTTTAAAAAATTTCGGATATTAGAATCTTGTTTGAAATTTACTCTTTCATAAATCGGAAAGGATTAAGATGATGAAGATGTTCACTTTGGCATTTATTGCTGTCGGAATAATGCTCTGGTCATGCTCAAAGGAGGAATCCAACCCATTTTTCAGCGAATATGATACGCCTTTCGGTGTTCCGCCGTTTAGCAAGATAAAAGAAGAGCATTTTATGCCTGCTTATAAAGAAGGTATGAAACAGCAGAAGCGTGAGATAGAAGCGATTGTCAGCAATACGGAGGCCCCCACCTTCGAGAATACGATAGATGCAATGGAGCGGAGCGGCGCGTTACTGATAAAAGTAAGCGATGTCTTCGACAACTTAACTTCTGCAAATACCAATGACAATTTGCAGGAGATTGCTAAAGATGTCACGCCGTTATTGTCGGGTCACAATGATGATATAAATCTGAATCCAAAGCTGTTTGAGAGGGTAAAACAGGTTTATGATAAGAAGGATGAACTGGGATTGTCGGGAGAACAATCCGCGCTGCTTGAAAAATATTATAAGGGTTTTGTGCGCGGCGGGGCAAATCTGGATCCTGAAAAACAGGCGAGATTCCGCGAAATAAACGAAAAGTTGTCTCTGTATTCCCTGCAGTTCGGCGAGAACATTTTAAAAGAGGATAACGCGTTTGAGTTGGTGATCGATGAAAAAGAGGATCTCGCGGGGCTCCCGGAGTCGGTTGTCAAAGGCGCGTCCGAAGCGGCAGCCGAAAGAGGCTATGAAGGAAAATGGGTTTTTACGCTTCATAAGCCGAGCTTAATCCCGTTTTTGCAATATTCAGAAAAAAGAGATCTGCGTGAAAAGATGTTTAAAGGTTATATCAATCGCGGAGACAATGGAAACGAACTGGACAACAAAGAAATCCTTGCAAAAATGGCAGCGCTGAGAGTAGAAAAAGCCAATCTTCTCGGATATAAAACACACGCCGATTTTATCCTGGATGAAAATATGGCGAAAACTCCGGATCGTGTTTATAAATTACTAAATCAGCTCTGGGACGCGGCGCTTCCTATCGCCAAAAAAGAAGCAAAAGATATGCAGGAGATGATTGAAGCCGAAGGCAACAATTTTAAGCTGGAAGCGTGGGACTGGTGGTATTATTCGGAAAAAGTGAAAAAAGCCAGATATGATCTTGATGACGCGGCTCTCAGACCGTATTTCAAACTGGAAAACGTAAGAGACGGGGCATTCGCGGTCGCCACAAATCTTTATGGAATTACCTTTGAAGAACGGGCGGACCTTCCCGTATATCACCCGGATGTCAAAGCGTTTGAAGTAAAAGAAGCGGATGGCTCTCATATTGGGATTTTATACACAGATTATTTTCCAAGAGCCAGCAAACGCGGAGGCGCCTGGATGAACGCGTACCGGAAGCAGTCCCGTCAGGATGGAAAAGACGTCACACCGGTTATAGCCAATGTTTGCAATTTTTCCAAACCAACCGGGGATAAGCCCGCTTTGCTGAGTTTTGATGAAGCTGAAACTCTGTTCCATGAATTTGGTCACGCTCTGCACGGGCTTCTGTCCAACAGCACCTATCATACGATCTCCGGAACCTCCGTTCCGAGGGATTTCGTTGAACTTCCCTCACAGATTATGGAAAACTGGGCTTCGGAACCTGAAGTGTTAAGATCCTACGCGCGGCATTATGAAACCAATGAACCGATTCCTGATGAATTGATCGAAAAGTTGGAAAATTCAGGCCATTTCAACCAGGGATTCGCCACGGTTGAATATCTTGCCGCTTCTTTCCTGGATATGGACTGGCATACTCTGACCGAGGCTAAAGAGCTTGACCCGGCAGAATTTGAAAATAATTCGATGAACAAAATCGGATTGATACCGGAAATAGTCTCAAGATACAAAAGCCCTTATTTCCGTCACATTTTCTCCGGCGGTTATTCATCCGGTTATTACAGTTATATCTGGGCTGCTGTTCTGGATGCGGATGCATTCGAAGCATTTAAGGAGAACGGGCTGTTCGATCAGAAAACCGCTCTGGCGTTTAGAGAAAATGTGCTTTCAAAGGGCGGATCGGATGATCCGATGACGCTTTATGTAAAATTCAGAGGCGCCGAACCAAAAATTGAGCCTCTGTTAAAAAGACGCGGATTAAATTAGTTTTTATAATCTTTAAAGAGCCTCCCGGTATGATCTTTCCGGGAGGTTTTTTTATTTCTATCCATAATTAAATAAGACCATCACTATCCCGAGACGAAACTCTCTGTTGCAAAATTTTGGCTGTCTTACCATTACATTAAATTTCTTTCAATGCTGTGAATTGTTTTATATATTAATTACGTCTTTTCATCGGCGCTCGGTTTTTAAAACAGAAGTGGAAGAATAAAATCCATTTTGACAGCGTTTAGGATGAAGTCTTTGTGAATCTGAAGGGGGATAGATCATATCAAATTCATATTGTCCGCATATATTAAGAGTATAAGTCAATCCGGTTATCAGAATTCTCTCTCAATATCTCCACAGGCGATCATAAAATATAATTATATAAAAGATTTAAATAATCATTATAGATTACGGACAATCCTAAAATCTGTTAATCATCCTTCAGGGGGGTAATGTATGAGCGGGGATCAAAAAAAGTTGTCCAGCGATATTGAACAGGTGCGTCATCTTATCTTCGGCGAACAGCTTCGGGAATTTCAGGAAGAATTTTCGAAGCTGGAGAAAAAGCTGAATGAGCTGAAAACAAATTTTTCTGAGATGACCGCTTCAATAAATGAAATGATCCAACAGGCCGAAAACAAAAACAATGAAAAATTCACTCAGTTAAGAGAGTCCATCCATAAATCAGGATCGGAGCTGCTCGGGACGGTTGATGAAAAGTTATCGCTTATCGAAGAAAAAATCGAACACCTGAGACGTGAAAAGACAGACAGGGAGGAAGTCAGTTCTTATTTAGCGGATGTCGCGCGTAAGCTGAAAGGCAATGAGCATGACATTACTAAAGAAGAAGCGGTAGAAAATGGCTGAGCTGAAAAAGTATACTTCTTCCGAAGATCCCGTTGATCAGCTCAGAAGGATTCTACTGGCGGATAATCTGAAAAGCGTAGCCGATCTTGAATCCCGTATTGAATCGTTCCAGGTTCAATGGCGCGATAAAAACTGGCTGATCAAAACACTTGATCCTGTTATCGCCGGACTCCTGACCCAAAAGATAAGCGAATCAAAAGACGAGATAGCCGAAGCGCTGGCTCCTGTAATGGGAACAGCCATCAAGAAACAAATAGAAGTCGCGAGGGAAGATATTGTTGACGCTCTTTATCCCGTGATTGGCCAGAGTATCCGGAAGTCCATAGCCGAGGCCATGAAGAATCTTGCTAAAACTGTAAATGAGCGCGTTGACCGGGCCCTTAGCTTTGAGATGATGTTTAAAAAACTAAAGGCGCGGATTACCGGAGTCGAAAGCGCCGCGCTGGTTCTTGCCGATTCACTTCCATTTACCATTCACGAAATATTTTATATCCACAAAGAATCAGGCCTTCTTCTTACACATGTCCATGACCGGTCATCCTCCGCTTCCGGCGATGAGGATATGATCAGCGGTATGCTGTCGGCCATCCGTGAATTCGCGAAGACGGCCTTTAGTGAAAACAGCGAACGGGATCTGAGTGAAATTCAGTATGACGATCTTCAGATTTTGCTGGAAAACGGACGAAATGCCTATCTTGCGGTCGTAACATCGGGCGTGCCGCCGAAAGAATTAAAAGATTATCTTCGTCAGCTTGAGCAGAACTTACATAAACAATATTTCAAATCTCTCCGTGAATTTAAGGGTGATACAGAACCGTTTAACCGGGTCCGGTCGGATCTGGAATCGTTCCTTCAACAGTACAACCGGAAACGGCAAAGTGATGGTACCGGAAAGGATTTGAACCGGCGTCCGAAAGGATTGATGTATCTGTTGACCATTCTGCTGCTGGCGCTGATTGTTTACGCGGGGATTTTCTTTATTCCGCAAAAATTTAGGGAGAGCGAATTAAAAGCCAGCCTGAACGAACTTCGCCAAAAGAATCCGGAGCTTCTGAGCAATATCCGGTTTGAGATAAACGACCGGCATGTCACGCTGGCCGGTGAGGCGGAGAACTGGAGTGACCGTGAAAAAATAGAGTCCCTCA
This sequence comes from Calditrichaceae bacterium, assembly GCA_050178385.1. Lineage (GTDB taxonomy): Bacteria > Calditrichota > Calditrichia > Calditrichales > JBFXGD01 > JBFXGD01. Next base: position 3,546 of record JBFXGD010000063.1, on the reverse strand, counting down.
TGATAAAGCAGGCCGGTGTCAAGGAGGTATCCAATGATATTAATGTCAGGAACCGGGATATTGAGCCGGAAAAAATATGGTCTGGAATGAAAGCGCTTTATCCCGGGCAGTTAGAAGATGACCTGGGCGGCATCCGGTTTATCGTGGACGGCAACCGGCTTTTTTTAGAAGGTGAAACGGCCACCGGGAACAATAAAATACTAATAGGTTCCGCGGCCGCACAGATAACACGATTTCCTGTGGTCATAAACAATCTGAAGGTAAAGAATCGGGAAGATCTGTCCGCGGATTTCATCCGATCGGTGAGAATCCTCTTTGATTCAGGTTCAACGAACATTACAGCTAAAAATATAGATCTTCTTGACGAGATTGAAGGCAAACTCAAAACCGCGAATTTTACAAGAATTACGGTCATCGGCCACGCGGATCCATCCGGATCCGACAAAATTAATTACGATCTGTCAATGAAGCGGGCGGAGAATGTCCGGCGATATCTGATTAACCATGGATTTCCGGAAGCGAAGATCACCGTAATCGCAAAAGGGGCAGAAGAGCCGATTTTATCGGATACAGGCACTGAGATGCATGAATTAAACAGAAGAGTCACGTTCTTAATAGAATAACGGACCTAAGGGTTGAATCTCAACAATGAACGAAGCGGTAATTCTTAAAAAGAAAATTTGTCTGCTGGGTATGTTTGGAGTCGGCAAAACCAGTTTGGTAAGACGGTTTGTCGATAATATCTTTGATGACAGCTATCTCTCAACCATCGGGGTAAAAGTATCTCAAAAAATTCTGCCGCCGGTAAGCGTGTCTGACGGAAGAATGGTTCAATTTCATTTTGTGATCTGGGATATTGAAGGTTTCGGGAAGGCCGGACCCGCGCTGAAAAATTATTATACGGGCGCGTCGGGGGCCCTGATCGTGAGCGATCTGACCAGACCTGAGACGATTGAAAAGATACCGGAAATAGCCGGATTCTTCCGGGAAATTAATCCGGACGCGCGGATCTTACTGGCGGGAAACAAGAATGATCTGACCGGAGAAAAATCAAAATCATTTGAACTTATGGATTCAATCGCCGCCTCGGGAAAACACAAATTTTATCTTACAAGCGCCAAAACCGGAGAAAACGTGGAAAATATCTTTTGGCAGCTCCAGGAATTATTGGTAAATGTAAAATATGAATAAATCCTTTTTTGAAAATATCCTTGAATACAAAAAATTCAGCTTTGCCTGGCTATCCGATCTGATGGTGGTAATTTCTTCGGGCAGCGGATTTACAGATTATTGTATGGGGAACCAGAAGCCGGGACAAAAACGGATCACGGATCTGGTGCCGGAAACGGTTGGTCTTGAAAACACGCTGCGGGAAATTCTGGCGGTGAAAAGAGGAAGCTTTACTCTCGAATACCTGAACCGGGTTTTGGCGAATGGGGAAGAGCGGTATTTTAGTCTCTCTTTTTTTCGGACGGGTGATCCTGAAGTTCCTTTGTTCTGTCTGGTGGAAGATACCACTGAAGCGGCAATTCAGAAACAACAAATCGCTCAGCAAAAAAACGAAATATTATTGCTGGAAAGTTTTCTTGCGGCAAAAGGGGATTTCCTTTCGGCAAGTATTTTAGGTGAATCAGAACCTATTGAAAAAATCAGACAGATGGTTGGGAAAATTTCCCAAATACCGGCAGCCACGGTTCTGCTTCTCGGCGAGAGCGGTACGGGGAAAAGCCTTGTGGCCAAGGTGATTCATTATTCGTCTCAGGAATCCAAAACGCCCTTTGTTGAAATAAATTGCGCGGCTATTCCCGAGACATTGCTGGAATCGGAGCTGTTCGGATATGAGAAGGGGGCATTTACGGGGGCTGTCGCGAGTCGCAAGGGACTGCTGGAAGAAGCGGACGGCGGAACGCTGTTCCTTGATGAAATCGGTGAACTGCCTCTGAAATTACAGGCAAAACTGCTGACATTTCTTGAAACGCGAAAATTTCGCAGACTCGGAAGCAATGCTGAACAGGATGTGAAGGTGCGTCTGATTGCAGCGACAAACAGGAATCTTGATGAGTTGATCGGTAAAGGGGAGTTTAGAGAAGATTTGCTCTATCGTTTGAAAGTGGTTACGATAAATCTGCCCGGCTTAAGAGAGCTTGACCGTGATGTCATATTGATAGCTCATCATTTTTTACAGATTTTTAATATTGAGTTCAAAAAACATGTAACCGGATTCAGCAAAGAAGCGGAACAGAAGTTGATAGGCTATCAATGGCCTGGTAATGTACGTGAATTAAGCAATGTGATTGAAAGAGCAATGATATTTATTGAAACCGGCAGAATAGAATCATCTGATCTTGTACTGCATCACAAAGATGGTGATAAAGGAGATGGGAAATGGACGGTGCCTGTGGACGGGATTTCTTTGGAAAATGTGGAAAAGCAGCTCATTTTGTCGGCTTTGGAAAGAGCGGGGGGGAATAAAAGCCGGGCGGCCAGATTATTAGGGTTGTCACGCGACACCTTTCGATACCGGCTTGAAAAATTTAATCTTGACTGAGATCTGCCGAGCCAAAAGACCCTCAATATGGAAATATCCCCCGGTATCTTTAAAAAAGTGTAATCATAGTTTTGAATTATATATCCTTCCAAGTAATTGATATTTTTAGTCTTACGATAAAAATCCGGGATGGACGAAAAAAATGGCAGGTAATTTGATGCTTCCGGTGTATGGTGAAGTTATGAAAATTATCTGTCCAAAATGTTCGGGAAAATTAACGATAAGTCCGGATACGCTGATCGGTATGTTTGTCGTTTGCGAAAATTGTGGTCATCTGTTCAGATGGCAATCCAATTTACTGTCTGATTCCGGGAAAGAAAAAAGTCCGTTTCAGGGTGACGGTGTGAAACATCCGTCCCATAAAAAAAAGAAGAAAAGGCGAAATCAATAATAAAATCCCGGGCGATATAACCATATTTGCGGGTGAAGTGCCGCGGTTTTGTCAAATATTTTAAATATACAGATCGTTTATGATTTGACATAAAGTGTTTATAAACAATATTTCACACGAAATAGTTAATCATGAAACAAAAGCCGGCATATCATTTGAAAAGACCTGCCGGTAATCAGAAGACAAAATTAAACAATCACATTATTAAAAGGAGAACTTTATGTTTAAAGAATTCAAAGAATTTGCCATGCGCGGAAATGTAATGGATATGGCGATCGGTATCATTATTGGTGGGGCTTTTGGAAAAATCGTCAGTTCACTTGTAAAAGATGTTATCATGCCGCCGATAGGTATGCTGATGGGGAATGTTGATTTCACGAATTTATTTTATGATTTATCAGGCAAGGGATACGAAACACTTGCCGCGGCGCAGGAAGCGGGAGCAGCGACAATTAACTATGGGGTCTTTGTCAATACCATTCTGGATTTTCTTATCATCGCCTTTGCCATATTTATGGTGGTGAAGCAGATGAATCGCATGAAGAAAAAAGAAGATGAGAAGCCCGCGCCGGCACCGACAACTAAAGATTGCCCGCACTGTTTTACG
>JBFXGD010000062.1:0-17657 GCA_050178385.1 Calditrichaceae bacterium | reverse complement strand
TATCGTCGGCGGGATTCTGGTACTTTCTGATAATGCTCTGGCCGATAAACTATATTTTTTACAAAACGCGGTGGGCGCCGTACCCGGTCCTCAGGATTGTTTTCTTGTCTTGCGTTCAACAAAAACGCTCGCGCTGCGTATGCGTGAACATGAAAAAAACGCAAAGGCGGTTGCGGCTTATCTGGAAAAGAACCCGAAGATCGAAAAGGTATATTATCCGGGACTGACAAGCCACCCTCAGCACGAACTGGCCAAGAAACAGATGAGCGGTTTTGGGGGGATGGTATCGTTTGAACTCGGATCGCTCGAAAGGGCGAAGGCTTTTGCGGAAACTGTCAGGATTTTCGCGCTGGCTGAAAGTCTGGGAGGCGTGGAAAGTCTGGTTGATCACCCCGCCATAATGACGCATGCCTCGGTACCAAAAGAAGAGCGTTTAAAATTTGGCTTGACTGACGGACTGATTCGGCTTTCGGTAGGAATTGAAGATGAAGCAGATCTTCTGCAGGATATAGAGAATGCATTGAAAGCAGTGAAATAATTCACTGCTTTTTTGTTTTCCGGCTGAGGCCGGTTTCACTCTCCTTTAATTATCCCTCCTCTTTTCAAAAAACGCATGATGCGGAAGAATCGCTTTTGTGAAAGTTCCTGATCCGGCTGAGAGCCGAGAGAATAAAACGGGCACGGGAAATGTTTAACACAATGAGATTAGCGCCGGATTGTGTGATTTTGCTGAATTGGAACTAAAATGTGACCGCTGTCTTACAAATTATATAAATAAATACTTATATTTGTCTCATAAAAAAGCTTAACAAACCGAGTATTGGTGTATGTTAAAGAAATTACTGATCCGGATATTTTTTCTATTGTTGATTCTTGTGACAAGTGTATCTCACGGGGAGATAAACAACAGCGATGATTTAATCCTGGTCAGCAATATTTATCAGGCAGCCGACAGTCTCTATAACCGGGCCGAATACCGCCGGGCTCTGGATGTATATCTCGAAGCCCGTTCAAAAACTCAAAACCGCTTTAATGTACAAACCGAATTTAAAATCGCCTACTCATTTTACAGAACAGAAAAATACGCCACTTCCGGGGCAATGTTCAGGAATTTGAAGGAGGAATACCAGTTTCTGAATGAATACTGCCATTATTTTTATATCAAAAGTTTATGGGAATCGGATCGTGTTCAGGCGGTGATAGAAAGCAAATATTTTATTGACAAGTACGACCGCCATTCACTATCCGATTCACTACTGATCGTTCTATCGGATGAACTTTTTAATATGAAAATGTACGCGGATGCATATAAATATTATTCCGAATCGATGAATCGTAATATCAATATGTCTGATCCGGCATATCTGCGGATCCGATCGGCAATGTCATTATATTTTGACGGTAAAAAATCAATGGCATTGAAGGAATTCAATCAGATTCTCGCTAAATACCAGTCATCACAGGCAGCGAGAGAATTGGCTGAATGGCTTGAGGAGAAAGAACCAGCATTTTACAGAGAGCAGTTTTTTGATGTCGTTGATATTTATTTCGGGAATCAGAAATACAACCGGCTCAGGGGAATGCTCGAGAATTATATCAAGACCGAAGCAAACGAACCAAACAAGGAAAAAGCCAGATATTATCTGATTAAGCTTTACTACGCGGAGGGAAAATATCAGACCGCCCTTTATGGTTTTAAGGATCAGTTAAATATTCTGAAGAATAAAAATCTGGAGCCCTATATCCGCCTTTATATCGCGCGAATTTATTATAAGCAGGGAAAGAAGCAGGATGCCATTGACGCTTATGAAGATTATGCTAACCGTTACCCGAGAAGACGTAACGCGGCTGAATCGGTTTGGAAGGCCGCCTGGATTTATGAAGAATTACATGAGTTGGAAAATGCGGCGGCTCTCTATCGTGAAGTAAGAACACGCTGGCCGAGAAATGAGTTTGCGAAAGAGGCGAGTTTCAGGGAAGGATTCACGCATTACCGGTTGGGCAGGTATTTGGAAGCGGATGCGGTATTTATGGATATCAGGTATAAAAGATGGCCTGATCTGCACACAAACCGCGCTCAGTATTGGTCATCTCTATGCAGGGACGCGGCAGGGGACAGTGTTTCGGCAAACAGATTAAGGTTATCCCTGGCAAAGAACATGTGGGATGACTACTACACGATGAAAAGTTATCTGATGCAGAAGGCATTCATCGATTCCAACTGGAGTATGATCAGGGAGTTTAAGAATACACCAAACCCGCTGCAATATTATGCAAACGGTTTCGCGAATTTTATTGACCAGTTCGAAAACGCGTTTATAGTGAGAGAACTGCTCGGAGACGAATATGCCTATGCCGCCCTTTCTGATATCAAACTTTCGGCAAGTACAAGAGAAGAATGGATCGCGCTGGCCGAGATCTACAAAAAGCTGGGAGCATATGGAAAAGCGTACCGTGTTTATGATTATATAAACAAAAAATTTTTTGGCGATGTCTCATTTGTTGAAAAATCATTTATGTTGAAAGAGCGTTTCCCGTTTTATTATGACAATATCGTCGATAAATATGCCCACCGTTATGGTCTTGAGAAGGAGATGCTTCTCTCGGTCATGAAGCAGGAAAGCGTGTTCGAGTCAAAAGTACGGTCACGGGCAAACGCTTACGGATTAATGCAGCTGATGCCGTTTACCGCAAAGGATATGGCCCGTTTGGCAGGTGTGAAATATCATTCGACGGAACAGTTATTTGATCCGGAATTTAATATTCATCTTGGTTCACTTTATGTAAAACAGTTATTCCGTCAGTTTGACGAGCGACCTGAGCTCGTTCTGGCTGCCTATAATGCCGGGCCGAACCGGGTAAAGCGCTGGATGAAAATAGACGGATCAGATCAAATGGATGTATTTATCGAAAATATAGAATTTTATGAAACAAGGGATTATGTGCGGAAAGTAATGAAAAATTACTGGGCGTATAAACTGTTGAATAATAATTTTAGAATTGAGCAGGATACAAGCTATCTGGGTTATTTGGACGGCGGTTCTGTTTCACCCTTTAAATGATGATCCCCGGTATCGACTTTATTTAAAACACGAAAAACGCGATATGGAAGGTGGGGTAATATCCACGACGCGATTCTCCAACGTTTTGAAATATAGACAATCCTTTTTCTTTTTCCGATCGACTGAATAATCTGACGCGCTGCTTTTTCGACCGATACGAGCCAGAATGAATGTTTAAGGCCCGCAATCATCGGTGTATCCACAAATCCCGGTCTTATATCCGTGACAGATACCGAATGCTTCTCGAGACGAAGGCTCAGACCTTCCATGTAGGTGGATATAAATGCTTTTGACGCGTTGTATGCGAGACTGCCCGGATTCCCAAAATATTTTGCCACGGAGGAGATGCCCGCGAGATGTCCGCTTTTTTGATTTATAAAATATTTAGCCGCAAAATTCGCGGACGCCACAAATCCGTTCACGTTTGTACGGATAATATCATCTTCAACCGCGAACTCAAGGGATTTGTTTTTGCTGCTGAACGCGGCAGAAATGATGAAGAGATCCATGCCTCCTGTTTTGGAAAGCAGAGATGCGCAGACAGGAGCGACAGTGTCGTATTCTGTCATGTCAAGCGTGGCGCCAAAGAACCGGCCCTTCCATTCTTTCTCCATATCATCAAGAATTTGTGCGCGACGGCCGGTTCCGCCAACAATATATCCCATTTTAAGATATTGGCGGGCGAGTTCGAATCCAATCCCGGAGGTGCATCCGATGATGATCACTTTTTTCATTTGCAAAATATTCTTTCCTTTTATGACAGAGGTATTTAAGTTGATAAAAATAATCGTGATCAGCGCTATTTACAAGTAAATTTGAATGATCAAATTATGGTTTCCGGGAAATCGTCTTGGAAAAGGCGGAGGGTTATCCAAAAATATGAAGATTCAAATCGGTACATCCGGTTACAGTTATGATGACTGGCGCGGAGTCTTTTATCCGGATGGAATGCAAAAAAAAGACATGCTTGAATATTATACGCGGCATTTTGGTACGGTCGAAATAAACGCGACATATTATACGATTCCATCCGTTTCCGTATTCAGCAGAATGGCCGAAAAAACGCCTAAACAGTTTGAATTTATTGTCAAAACCAATCAGGAAACGACCCATCGCAGACTGGAAAATGAATCCGCGTTTAAAAAACTGACCGATGCCGTCCAGCCGCTGATCGAGTCAGGCAAATTCCGCGGGTTTCTGGCTCAATTTCCGTATTCGTTCAAAAACAATGAAATCAATAGAAAATATCTGATAGAAACAAGAAAATACGCGGGAAATTTACCATTATTCGCGGAGTTCAGGAATTCATCATGGAACAAGCCGCAAATCGTACCCTTTTTGCACGATCATGGCATCGGTTACGTCAACGTTGATGAACCGGCGCTGGAAGGTTTGATTCCCGGTCAGGAAATCGCGACGACGGAGACAGGGTATATCCGGTTTCATGGCCGTAATGAAGACAGCTGGTGGAGCGGTCAGGGATCGGCGCGGTATGATTATGAATATAAGGAAGAAGAACTAAAGGAATGGCTGATTCACATCAGTAATCTGATGAAAAAAACGTACAAAACATATATTTACTTTAATAATCACCCCAACGGTAAGGCAATCAAAAATGCCCGCCAGATGATATCGCTTCTTGATACAATACAGCAAAAGCTTTTATGATCAAAAAACTATTTTCCTTGAAAGTTAATTTAATACAAAAATTGATTGGGAAATTGTGAAGCCCGCCTAGTAAAAGTAAGAAGTAGGAAGTAGGAAGTAGGAAAAGTTAAGAGTTTGGAGTAGCGGGCATGCATTGTCAATCATACTGACTCGCGATGAAGGAATAAATGGGAGTTTTTGAAAATAAGTAAAAATTTTTAGCCAAAATTTGGGAAGTTAAAATTCTGCCTGACATAAAGTAATAAGGTTAAGATTGAGTTGTGTTTTGTTTTTCTACTAAGGTTTTGGAAGACAAAAATATGATTCAATAATCGATCAGCCATCCTGAATAAACCTTATTTTATTTTTTGTAAACCTTAGTAGAAAAATAGTATCCCAATAATGTTATACCTTATTTAAAATGTTTTGATTTTGAGTTTAAATTTTATTTTTCCGGTTTGTATTTTTAATACTGTATAAGATTTAGATTGAGTTATGTTCTGTATTTCTACTAAGGTTTTGGAAGACAAAAATATGATTCAATAATCGATCAGCTATCCTGAATAAACCTTATTTTATTTTTTGTAAACCTTAGTAGATAGATTTATTCATGTAGTTATTGACATTATTATTTTATGTTTCAATCATTTATCCTTGTTTCGTATTTTCTGTAAATTGGTTTGATGAAATTTTATAAATTTTTCATATTCTTCATCAAATGACACTTTTTTATGGTGTATTGGTTGATTCAAAATATATTTGCATATTTTATCAACATCAGATTTGGATACAGAAAAAGCCGATGCAGTATTTTGCCATGCAAAATTATTTCCGGCAAGTTTATTTTCATTAATAAAACGCAGGCTGCTATCAGATACAGTTGTTGCTAATTTTTCTTCAGAAATTGCAGGACTTCGTGATACTAAAAAATGGACATGATCCGGATTAGCGTAAATAGCATATAATTTCGAATCATTATTATTTATAATTCCGGTAATATATTTTTCTATTCTAATTCGGTTATGTTCCGGAATGATCGGTTGACGTTGATAGGTGGTAAACACAAAGTGTGTATAAAGATTGTTGTATTCGATTTTCATTTTCTTTATTTACCTTTCCATTAATAATGTATAAGATTTAGATTGAGTTGTGTTTTGTTTTTCTACTAAGGCTTGGGACGACAGAAATAAGGTTTAATAATCGATCAGCCAACCTGAAAAAAACCTTATTTTATTTTTTGTTAACCTATTTGTTTTATTAATGATGTATAAGATTTAGATTGATTTATGTTCTGTATTTCTACTAAGGTTTTGGAAGACAGAAATAAGGTTTAATAATCGATCAGCCATCCTGAAAAACCTTATTTTATTTTTTGTTAACCTATTTGTTTTATTAATAATGTATAAGATTTAGATTGAGTTATGTTCTGTATTTCTACTAAGGTTTGGAAGACAAAAATAAGGTTTAATAATCGATCAGCCAACCTGAAGAAAACCTTATTTTATATTTTGTTAACCTTAGTAGAAAAATAGTATCCCAATAATGTTATACCTTATTTAAAATGTTTTGATTTTGAGTTCAAATTTTATTTCTCCGGTTTGTTTTAATAATAATGTATAAGATTTAGATTGAGTTGTGTTTTGTTTTTCTACTAAGGTTTGGAAGACAGAAATAAGGTTTAATAATCGATCAGCCAACCTGAAAAAAACCTTATTTTATATTTTGTTAACCTATTTGTTTTATTAATAATGTATAAGATTTAGATTGAGTTATGTTCTGTATTTCTACTAAGGTTTGGAAGACAAAAATAAGGTTTAATAATCGATCAGCCAACCTGAAAAAAACCTTATTTTATATTTTGTTAACCTTAGTAGAAAAATAGTTTCAAGAAGACATTTTAACCCATTCCTCCGGACAGGATGATCATGATTTATCGGATTCGGCGCCCCGGGAAAGACGGAGAAAGGGATACATAAGCAGAAAACTGAAACCCGCGAACATCAATCCGCCCCCTATCCCCGCGTAATCAATCACCAGACCCAGGACCGGGGCAAAAACAGCGACAAGCAAAGTCTCCATCTGTGATTCAACGGACAATCCGGAAGCCATCACATCCTGTGAAATCAGTTCGCTCAGGTAACTCACCGCGAGAGGCCGGCGGATATTCTGTATCAGATAAAGACTGATAAAGGCGATAACCGCGAGGATTGGATACTCCAGCTTCAATAAAATACCTGATATGCCGATGCCTGTCACCCCTATCAGATAGGCGACATCAATGGAGAGCGGCAGATTTTTGAATCGCGCTTCCAGTTTCCAGGCGTTGCGGGCGGCAAATGATGTCATGAGAAAAATCAGGAAATAGGTGACCCCGATGACGATCGCCGATCTTTTTTGGTCTTCAAACGCCACAAGAAGAGGTAAGGTAAGCGCCATGGTTTCCAGGACCGGCTGAATGTAATCTTTTGTGCTTTTGAACAGTGAAATATAGGCTGATGTGCTGAAAATCGCCCGCATTGAGCTCGCGGATTTAAAAATTTCCAAAAATGACCGCCAAATGGCTAAGACTTCCTTCCTGAGTGAAGGGACAATCGACTGACCCGCATCCTTATTTGGACGTTTATTTAAAGAAGAAGGGTATGTGCCGATGAGGATCAGATCAAGCAGATAGGGTATGGTGGTGATCAGGAAAACTTCCCGGTAATTGCCGGTCAGAAAAACAATCACCATCGCGGAAAGCGAACTGAGCGCCGATCCGATTTGCGACCATGAGCGGGTACTGCCGTAATAACGGGTTTTGAACTGCAGCAGATTATTTTGTTTAAGATAATCCAAAATCATCGCCTTGTGCGTTCCGGTGCGAAAGGCTTCGCCGATACCAAAGGCAATCATTGCAAAGGCGTATAATCCGAAATTATCCGCGAGATAAAAAATCGCGAAGGAGATGATGTAGGAAAACATTGAAAACATCAGAGCGCTTTTTCTGCCGAACGCGTCCGCCGCAATTCCGGAGGGGATTTCAAAAATATTGATGGTAATCTGACGAATGGAATAGAGCGTTCCTATCTGAAGAAAGCTTATCCCGGATTCACGCAGAAAGAGCAGAAAGAAAACATCAAAAAAACGCAGATTTTTTAGAAAACCATAAGCGCAAAATTTGTAGTATTGCAATGATACAGGCATGATCTGCATTTATTATACTTTCTTGATATTCTGGATGTACAATTTATTAAACCCGCGGGTATTTATAAAATTAAAAATAATAAATTTCATTTTTTCGGAGAAAGCCCGGATTATCTGATTTGTCAAATCACTTGCCTTGAAAACAAAACTAAACTAAATTAAAATAGTAGTTTAATAATCAAAATTTGGAAGTGAATTTTTGCAAATTTCAGAAATGGAGTGAGAATTGAATCAGGTATTACGTTTTGCTCCAAGCCCTACAGGTTACTTACACGTGGGCGGGGCGAGGACGGCTATTTTTAACTGGCTTTCGGCAAGAAAATCAGGCGGTAAATTTTTACTGCGGATTGAAGATACAGACCGGGAACGCTCTACAGATGAATCAATACAGCAAATACTGGATAGTCTCAAATGGCTCGGAATTGACTGGGATGATGAGGTCCAATACCAAAGCCATCGGGAGGAAAGACACAAAGAAGTTGTTGATGAATTAGTAGCAAAAGGCCATGCCTATCGTTGTTTCTGCAGTAAAAATGTCCTTGATGGAAAGCGGTCACTGGCGCAAAAAGAGAAACAAATTTACCGTTATGACGGAGCGTGCCGGAATCTGTCCGAAAAAGAAATTCAAACTAAACTTGAGGCGGGGGAGCCATATTCGGTCAGACTTAAAATCCCCGCCGGAGAAGTGGTTTTTAGCGACCTGGTTCATGGTGAAAACAGGGTCCAAAATGAGACAATTGATGACTTTATTATCCTTCGATCGGATGGTACTCCCGTATATCAGCTGGCGGTAGTCGTAGATGATCATGATATGGGGGTCACCAAAGTGCTGCGGGGTGACGATCATCTCTCAAATACCCCAAAGCAGATTTTGTTATATAAATCAATGGGGTGGGAAATTCCAGAATTTGGTCACGTTCCGCTAATTCTGGGGCCGGACAAGGTGCGATTATCAAAAAGACACGGCGCCACTTCCGTTGAAGAATTCAAAAAAGACGGTATTTTCGCGGAGTCTTTATTTAATTTTCTTTGTCTGCTTGGATGGTCACCCGGTGATGACACAGAAATTATGACCAGAGATGAATTAATCAAAAGATTTGACGAAGAGAGAATTAATAAACGTTCCGCTGTGTTTGATATAACTAAGCTGTACTGGATGAACGGTAAATATTTGTCAAATATGTCCGTCACGGAAGTGCTGCCGGAAGTAGAACGGAGGCTGAAAAAAGCGGATATCGCCATCCCCGGATCCGATAAAGAGCGATTTGATTTGCTGGTAGAGCTGCAAAAAGACCGGGTGCGAACCATATCAGAGCTAATGGATTCCCTTTGTCTGTATTTTGAAGATCCAAAGGAATTTGATGAAAAGGGTGTGCGGAAACATTTTCTGAAGGATGGTGTCCTGGAATTGATGATGTCTTTAAACAGGGAGCTTGCTGAATCGGAGTCCACGGTATATGAGAACACGATTGAACCTGAAAATTTTATTCGTAATTTAGCGGATGAGAATAATATTTCAGCCGCAAAAATTATACACCCGTTACGATTAGCCCTGACGGGTAAAACAGTCAGTCCCGGAATATTTGAACTGGTATATATTCTTGGGAAAAATAAGGTGTTAAGAAGATTAGAGAAAGCTATCGGGTATATCCGGCAAATTCAAGATGAGTAAATCGATATTAAACATTCTTTGTTTTGAAAAAAAATCGACTATTTCGAAAATTGCCGGAGCTGTCTTTAATTCGGTCCCCAAAAACATTGATCGTTCTTCATCATTAAATAAATTCATAAAATTAGTCGCAGAGAAAAAATATCATATTGTTTTGGTTGATTACGAATTTAGCGGGCATTTAAGAAGCCCGGATGAATCCTTAATCACACAATTGATGGATACGCACCTGATCCTGATCTTAAAAAATCTGCCCCGGAAAGACGATCTCATTCAGCATCCATACAGGTATGTTGTAACGGAAGATTCGCTGTCTTCTAAACTGCCGGTGCTTCTGGGCGATGTTTATCACTCGCTTCAGGAAAAGCAATTAGACAGGATATCAGATATTGAAGTTTTAAGGGAGTCCATTTCCGCTCTTGAAAATTTTGTTGCAATTGTTGATCACGATGCAGATATTTTATTCCTGAACCGGGCCGCGGAAAGCCTTCTGAAAATTACGGGTGAGATTTATACCGAAACTTCACTTCTGGATTATTTTGTTGACGGTGAAAAGATTTGGAAATACTTTATTGAGATTTTAAGCGACCCGGGAGGCAGCGTCAGAGATTATCAATTGCGGTTTCGGGACGCCGGAAATCATGAGATTGAAGGGTTTGTGACCGTCGCGCCTATCAAGACGGCGGAAACACTTTATCTGTTGAGTTCAAATAAGCCGGCTGATGTGAAAGTACCGGAGTTAATCAGCACGGAACACAAAATTCTGGAAAAATTCGCGGATTCAATCGCGAATGAATTGATTAATCCGGTAAATATCATGTCCGGACGGCTTCAGCTGCTCAAAACGGAGAAGGCTGATCAGACACAAATGGATAAAAATATTGATACCATGAATTCTCAGCTTTATAGGATAAATGATATTATTACCAAGTTGACCAGTTTTGCCAGATTAAAACAGGACACGATACCTCAAAAGATAAACATTAATGATATCCTGCAGAATCTGTTACTGGCGCCGGATGTCATAAAAGCGGAGAAGATGCTAAATTTCAGATTTGATAAAAATATCCCCGCGCTGGCAGGACAGATTTCGCATTTTGAAATTTTAATGAAAACCCTGGTCGGACTGGGAATTAAATATCTGAAATCGGACGGGAAGCTGGAAGTAGTTACGGAATTCCAGAAAATGAGTTCGGGTGAAGACCGGATCGGGCTGCATATCCGGCTGAAATATGAGGAAGAAATTATAAACAAGGAAATGACTTTTTGTTCTTTTTTTGGAACAGACAGTTCAGGAGCTAAAACCAAATCGATTGATTTAACCGTTATTGAACATATATTAAACCATTACAACAGCAGGATTAAGACGGAGCAAATAGATAAATCCACAGAAATACTCACCATATTATTTCCCGTTCCGGGGAATATTCATGCGGAGGTTTGATGAAAACCAGGTTATTGATTGTCGATGATGAGATTGATGCTCTTGAGTTAATGGAAGAACTCTTTGAAAGTAAAGGATATGAAGCGGCAACCGCCACAAACGGGCTGGAAGCTCTCGCCTGTATTAAAGAAGATGAACCTGATATCATTCTGACGGATATCCGGATGCCGGAGATGGACGGAATGCAGTTTTTACAGGTTTTGAACAAAGAGTACCCGAACATTCCTGTCATCATGGTCACTGCTCACGGAACGATCGAGACTGCTGTCGAAGCTATGAAAATGGGCGCGCGGGATTATATTTTAAAACCATTGAGACTTGATGAGATTCTGGCGAAGGTGGAGCGGATTTCTCAGTTAAGCTCACTGCTTAAGGAAAATGAATATCTGCTGAATAAACTTCAGCAAAAATATGATTTTACAAATATGATCGGTAAAACCGATAAAATTAAAGAACTGTTCCGGCTTGTTACAGATGTGGCGCAAACAAACACTACGGTTTTAATACGCGGCGAGAGCGGAACCGGTAAGGAATTGATCGCTAACGCCATTCACTATAACAGCCTCAGATTTAAAAGACCGTTTGTGAAAATTAACTGCGGCGTTCTTGCGGAAAGCCTTTTGGAAAGCGAATTGTTTGGTCATGTACGCGGAGCTTTCACGGGCGCGATAAAGGATAAAATAGGACGGTTTGAACTCGCCAATGGCGGAACGTTATTTTTGGATGAAATCGGGGATATTTCCCTGAATATGCAGCTAAAATTACTGCGTGTGATCCAGGAAGGAGAATTTGAGCGGGTAGGGGGCACCGAAACCATAAAGGTTGATGTCCGGATTGTGGCGGCAACCAATAAAAATCTCGAAAAGGCTATGGAAGAAGGAACGTTTCGGCACGATTTATATTATCGTCTGAACGTCATTCCAATCGAAGTCCCGCCGTTAAAAGAGCGGCGCGATGACATTAAGTACCTGATTTACCATTTTATGGAGAAATTCAATAAAATCTACGGTAAAAAAATCAGAGATATTGAGCCAAAGGTGCTTAAGTTATTAGAAAATTATGATTATCCGGGGAATATCCGTGAACTTGAAAACTTGATTGAACGGATTGTTGTTCTGAATAAATCAAATATGTTTAAAATGGATGACCTGCCTCCATATATCGCGGAATTGCAGAAAGATGTTGCCCATTATGATCTGAATGGCGGATTATCAAATCTTGTCGATGATTTTGAAAGAAATATGATTCTTGACGCTCTCGAGAAAAATAATTTCAATAAATTTCAGACAGCAAAAATGCTCAAAATTAATCGAAGTACATTCATGTCAAAGCTCAAGAAATACAATATTACATAAGAATTGGGCATCTGCTCAACCGGAGGAACTTCCGCACAGCATAAGGCGAAACGTCGTTGAAACCATCGGATCTTTGCAATGATCTGAATAATTTTTTACGACTGCTCTATACAGAAATCGTAATTTCAATATTTTAAAAAACTCAAAATTCTTCCGGCCTGCCTGACTTTCATGTTTTTAAAACTTTCAGAAAAATAATTGTGACAAACGCTAATATTGAATTAAATTATACATCAATATTAATTGGGGGTGAAAGATGAAAATTGATAGAATTTTGATGCCCACCGATTTTTCAGAGACAGCGAATCACGCGCTTGATCAGGCGATCTATCTGGCGGTGGAGCATGACGCGGAACTGGTGGTGTTGCATGCCCGTGTTATGTACGAAGATGATCCTTCAAAAATTGCCAACAAAATGATGGATCTCGACGAGATAGAAAAACGGCTGAACAATGAGATAAAAGTCAAATTACAAAAACATGAAAATATTCGCTTTAAACACAGTATTGTTAAGGGATACTCCGCGCCATCGGCTATTCTTGGATATTTAAATGACAATCCTTTTGACCTTGTTGTTATCGGCACACACGGAAGAACGGGCATTGGACACTTTTTAATCGGCAGCGTTGCCGAAAAAATTGTACGTTACGCTCCCTGCCCGGTGCTGACAATTAACCGGAATTTTATATTTGACAGAGCGTTTACAAAAATGCTTGTACCATTTGATTTTAGCGATCATGCGAGACTGGCTCTGGAAACGGCTCTTTCATTTACCACATCACAGAACGCGGAACTGAATTTGTTGTATGTGGTTGATAAAGATGTGCATCCCGCCTTATATGCCTGGGGGATGAAATCAATTTTTGATGTGATTCCGGATATCAGGGAGAAAGCCAAAAAAAGAATGGATGAGGTTATCGCGGAGATCAAAAATTCAAAAAAGGTAAAAATAAATAAACGAGTTGTGGAAGGAATTCCTTCAAAAGAAATAGCCAAATTTGTCACCGATAATGATATTGATCTGATTGTTATGGCAACACACGGACTGGTCGGTCTTGACCGGTTCCTGCTTGGCAGTACCACTGAAAAAGTAATCAGATCGGTTGACCGGCCGATACTGAGCCTTAAATTAGAGAGGGTCATTTAAGCAGCCGGAAATTTGAGTTTAATCTTCCCGGATAACGATTTTCCGCAATATGAATATGGAAAAATCCGGTCATCTGACGGCCGGATTTTTTATCATCAGATTCCCTTTTACCGGAATTAAAATTAAGGTCTGGAAAAGATATATGTCGAGAAAGAATTTAATCGTTGTTAAAGGCGCGCGTGAACATAATTTAAAAAATATAGATGTTCAGATACCGAGAGATAAATTTGTAGTCATTACCGGGTTGTCCGGATCAGGAAAATCAAGTTTGGCTTTTGATACCATCTACGCGGAAGGACAGCGCCGCTATGTGGAATCCCTGAGCGCGTATGCCCGTCAGTTTTTGGGATTGATGGAAAAACCGGATGTGGATTATATAGACGGCCTATCACCCGCCATCTCAATCGAACAAAAATCCACCAGCCGCAACCCGCGATCAACAGTCGGAACAGTGACCGAAATCTATGATTATTACCGTCTGCTCTTTGCAAGAATCGGAAAACCGCATTGCTATCAATGCGGCCGGCCGGTTGAAAAACAGACCGTTCAGCAGATTGTGGATATAATACTTGCCTGGCCTGAAGGAACTAAAATTCAGGTTCTGGCATCGGTGATACGCGGACGAAAGGGTGAATACAAAGAACTGTTCAACCAGTTCGCGAAGGATGGATTTGTCCGGGCCAGGGTTGACGGTAAAATTTATTCTCTTGATGATGAAATTGAGCTGGTAAAAAACAAAAAGCACGATGTCGAGCTGGTCATTGACCGTCTTGTCGTCGGATCCGATATACAAAAGCGCCTCACGGATTCAGTTGAACTCGCCTTAAAACAATCATCAGGTCTTGTTTTTATCAACAAAGCCGATACAAAGGAAGATGTACTTTTCAGTGAGCAATTTGCCTGTCCGCATTGTAATCTTTCTTTTGAAGAACCGGTGCCGCGTATGTTTTCATTTAACAGTCCATACGGGGCCTGTCCGAAATGTGACGGGTTGGGCGCGTTGACCGAAATCGATCCGGATCTTATTGTCCCGGATGTAAATCTGACCATCAGGCAGGGGGCAATAAAAGTTCTGGGTGGACGGAATGAGGGCTGGTTGTTTGAAATGGTTCAAAGTCTCTCCAACGCCTATGATTTCAGTCTGGATACTCCCTGGAAAAAGCTGCCCGAAAAGATCAGAAGCATCATTCTTTACGGTCTCGGGGAAGAGGAAGTAAAGTTCACTTACAAACGTAAGAATACCTATGTGGAATGGCTTAGCCGTTATGAGGGAATTGTAAACAATCTTCTTCGCCGCTATAAACAAACCAGTTCCCAGCATGTCCGCAGATGGATTGAAGGGTATATGAACAATGTTGAATGCAGTGAGTGCGGCGGGACAAGGCTAAAAAAAGAAGCACTTTCCATCACAATCAATGACACGAATATCTCACAGCTGACGGATTTGTCCATCAAAGAGCAGGCGGTTTTTTTTGAAAATATTAAGCTGAACGAACAGGATAAAACAATCGCCCATCAGATTTTAAAAGAAGTAAAACAGCGTCTGCAGTTTCTGGTGAATGTCGGTCTTGAATATTTAACACTTACCAGAGCGGCCGGCACACTTTCCGGCGGAGAAGCTCAGCGTATCCGACTGGCCACGCAAATTGGTTCACAGTTGGTGGGTGTGCTTTACATATTAGATGAGCCGAGTATCGGTCTTCATCAGCGGGATAATCAAAAACTCATACACACATTAAAACATCTACGGGATCTCGGGAACACGGTTCTTGTAGTAGAGCACGACCGCGAGACGATTGAATCGGCGGATTATGTGATTGACCTTGGTCCGCGCGCCGGTATTCATGGCGGAGAAGTGGTCGCTGCCGGATCGCCTTCTAAAATCGCGGCCAATAAAAACAGCCTGACCGGGATGTATCTTTCAAATATAAAAAAGATTCCAGTGCCGCCGGATCGTCGTAAAGGGAATAAGAAATTTCTTGAAGTGATAGGCGCCCGGGGTAATAATCTGAAAAAAATAAATGCCCGTTTCCCGCTTGGAAAACTGATTTGCGTGACAGGTGTTTCCGGTTCCGGGAAGAGTTCTTTAGTGAATGAAACATTGTTTGCCGCGCTTGCGCGTCATTTTTATAGCGCGAAAAAGACTCCGCTTCCTCATGAACGTATCAAAGGAATCAACCATATTGATAAAGTGATAGATCTGGATCAGTCGCCGATTGGCCGAACGCCTCGATCCAATCCGGCTACTTATACCGGACTCTTTACACCAATCAGGGATATCTTCAGTCAGCTCCCCGAAGCAAAAATCCGCGGGTATAAGCCCGGCAGATTCAGTTTTAACGTTAAGGGCGGTAGATGTGAAAGCTGCGAAGGCGACGGCATCAAAAAAATCGAGATGCACTTTTTGCCGGATGTATATGTTCAGTGTGAGGCATGCAAGGGCAAACGCTATAACCGGGAGACATTGCAGATAAAATACAAAGGGAAATCGATCGCCGAACTGCTGGATATGACCGTCAATCAGGCGATGGAGTTTCTCGCGAATATTCCCGCAGTTTACCGCCGATTGAAAACGCTTTCTGATGTGGGTCTCGGTTATATACATCTGGGGCAGTCGGCCACAACCCTCTCAGGAGGCGAGGCTCAGCGGGTAAAACTGGCCACAGAGCTCTCAAAAGTCGGAACCGGCAATACATTGTATATATTGGATGAGCCAACGACGGGACTGCATTTTGAAGATATCAATATGCTGTTAAATGTGCTCAATAAACTGGTGGATAAAGGAAATACGGTCGTTGTGATTGAACATAATCTGGATGTGATTAAAACAGCCGACTGGATAATCGATATCGGTCCTGAAGGAGGCGACAGGGGCGGGTTGGTTGTTGCTTCCGGGACTCCTGAGGAGGTGGCGGTATCACCTGACTCGTACACCGGAAAATTCCTTGATATTGAATTTCAAAACGGACGATAAAATTTTACCGGATCGAACTTGATTTAAAAGTTGGCAGGGTTTAATTTCGGGCGATGCCTGAATGGGAGATACTGTTTAAATCCCGGGTCAGCCGGATGGCGGTTGCGATCCGGAATTAAAATGAATACTTTATCCCAGGGTAATATAAAGACTGGTAACATCAATTCATTGATACCGAAGGCCGCGTAAAATGACATTTACAAATTACATTCTGCTTTTTATTGTCTCCTACTTGTTCGGATCTTTTCCAAGCGCGTATCTGATTATTAAATTTACATCAAAAAAAGATGTTCGCGAACAGGGGTCGGGGAATGTGGGGGCATTGAATGCATTCAGAACCAGCCGGAATGCCGCTGTCGGTATCCTGGTGCTGATTCTCGATCTGCTGAAAGGATTTCTGCCTGCCTGGTATTTTACCCGGATTATGCCGATGGATTTTATCTTTCTCATGGCATTGGTTCCCGGTGTTCTGGCCGGACATATTTACCCTGTTTGGCTGAAATTTAAAGGCGGCCGGGGGCTGGCGGTAACCGCCGGGGCGCTTCTTGCCCTTGAGCCGACCCTGGTGCTCATCTGGTTGGCGGTTTGGGGTATATTCTATTTGCTGATACGCAAGCATATCGTTGCCAATATGGTAGCCACATTTTTACTTCCGGTAATCGTTTTTTTTACAAGAGAATGGCTTTATACAAATGATATTCTGTTGATGATTTTGCCGGTTTGTATGCTTATATTCTTTAAACATCTGGAGCGTATTCCGGATCTTGTAGAACACAAAAGAATTTCTATTAATAACGGAGAATAAAAAAATGGAGTTAAAGAAAACGGCATTATACGAAGTGCATGAAAAGCTCGGTGCGCGTATGGTCGAATTTGCCGGATTCCAAATGCCGATTCAATATCACAGTATTCGGGATGAACACAGAAGAGTAAGGAAATCTGTCGGTGTATTTGATGTTTCACATATGGGGGAAATTGAAATTACCGGCCCCCGCGCGCTCGAAATGACGCAGCTTATAACAATAAATGACGCGTCGATACTGGACATCGGCCAGGTGCAGTATTCAGCCATGTGTTATAAGAACGGCGGAATCGTCGATGATCTGCTGGTTTATCGGTACAGCGATAAATTTCTGCTTGTGGTAAACGCTTCAAATAAAGATAAAGATTTTGAAT
>JBFXGD010000061.1:0-17756 GCA_050178385.1 Calditrichaceae bacterium | reverse complement strand
CTTTCCACCCACAAATCCGGTCAGAAATAATATGGCGGCAATCGATGCCGCCAGGGCGGGATTCCGGAACGGAGTCAACAAGAAGGGTAAAATTTTGCGATGAAGTGATTCATTTCTGTTTTTCACCCGATATTTTATCACGCGAAGAACACGGCTCCTCATTTCAGCAAATGCTTCTGCATTCGGTACATGATTTTCTTTCGCTGTATCCTGAAGCTGACTGTGAAGTCCCAGCAGTTCCCGGCACCGGTTACAACTGTCACTGTGTTTGAATAATTTTGCTTTTTCGGATGAACTAATCTCATCAGCGATCAGCTTCTGAATTAATTCATCATATAATTTACATTTGTCCATAATTGTCTCCAATATCTGATTGCCGCAGATTGTTTTTAAGACGCTGAAGACTCCGGAAAAGCATGTTTTTGACCACACCTTCACTGCATTCCAAAACACCGGCGATCTCTTTTACAGGCATATCTTCAAAATATCGCAGTACTACCGCTAGCCTGTATCGTGTGTTTAAGTCAAAAAGGCTCTTAATGAGCTGAGACTTATTTTCTTTCGCCAAAAACTCATCTTCCTGCGAAATGCCTTCATTCTCATAATTCATATTGCCCTCATCAAATAATTCCTGTGAAGATGCGTGCCGATTTTTTCTGGTCCAGTTTACACCTTCGTTAAATGCGATCCTTGTTATCCATGTTTTAAATGAGCTGTTCATTTTGAATGAATGCAGCTTTTCGTATGCTTTCAGAAAAATATTCTGAGTGATGTCCATTGAATTATCATGATTCTTGCCAAATCCAAACGCGATTCTGTAGATCAGTTTTTCATATTGCTGCATCAGCTCATCATATGCGATTGTCGATCCATCCAGCGTTTCCCGGATCAGTTCAAAATCTGTCAGACTCAATTTTACCTCCTGTCATTATAGACAGAGTGATACCAAAAAAGTTAGCATAAGACTGTATTTTTTTTTAATTTTGACGGGTAATTTATAATATATACGTAAACAGAATAAATTGTTGCCATGGATCAGTTTAAATTAAAGTCGATTTACCAGCCGCAAGGCGATCAGCCTCAGGCAATCGATGAACTCGTCGCAGGTTTGGAAAGGGGAGATACGCACCAGACACTGCTCGGAGTGACCGGCAGCGGTAAAACGTTTACGATGGCAAATGTTATCGAGAAAATAAATAAACCGACTCTGGTGATTTCGCATAATAAAACTCTTGCGGCACAGCTATTTGGAGAATTTAAAGGATTCTTCCCGGAAAATGCCGTTGAATTTTTTATAAGCTATTATGATTATTATCAGCCGGAAGCGTATCTTCCCACAACGGATACGTATATAGAAAAAGACGCTTCAATAAATGATGAAATCGACCGGCTTCGGTTAAAGGCAACGAGCTCGCTGCTTGCCAGGAAAGATGTGATTGTGATCGCGAGCGTCAGTTGTATATACGGCATTGGTTCTCCTGCCGATTATAAAGATATGGTAGTTGTGCTGGAGCAGGGTAAATCTTACAACAGGCAGGATTTTTTACTCAAACTGGTCGATATTCAGTATTCGAGAAATGATTTTGATTTTCAGCGCGGTACATTTCGTATTCGCGGAGATATTGTCGATATCTATCCGGCATATGAAGAATTCGCGTACAGGCTTGAATTTTTTGGAAACGAAATTGAACGGATTCAGAGAATTGATCCTTTGACCGGGAAAGGTACCGATTCAATCGATAAGGCTTTCATTTTTCCGGCCAAACATTTTGTAACCACCGGTGAAAAAATGCGGCTGGCCATGGACTCAATTCGTGTGGAACTTGCCGGACAGCTTGAAAAAATGAGAGCGGAGAATCAGTTGCTTGAGGCGCAGCGGCTTGAAATGCGGACAAATTTTGACCTGGAAATGATGGCGGAGATTGGTTATTGCTCGGGCATTGAAAATTATTCCCGACATATTTCGGGTCGTAAAGCCGGAGAACCGCCATACACGCTGCTGGATTTTTTTCCAAAAGATTTTCTTGTGATTATTGATGAATCACATCAGACTATTCCTCAAATCAGAGCTATGTATAACGGGGACCGTTCGAGAAAAGAGAATCTGGTGCGTTACGGATTTCGCCTGCCAAGCGCGTTGGACAACAGACCTCTAAAATTTCCTGAGTTCGAAAAAAGGATGAATCAAACCGTTTTTGTATCAGCCACACCCTCGGATTATGAATTCAGCAAGAGCGACGGAGTATTTGTGGAACAGGTGATTCGTCCTACGGGTCTGATTGATCCTGAAATAGAAGTCCGGCCTGTTTTAACCCAAATTGATGATCTTATTCATGAAATTCATGAAAGAGTTGCCTTAAAAGAACGTGTTTTAGTCACGACTCTTACAAAGAGGATGTCTGAAGATCTGACGGATTATCTTCAGGCGGCGGGAATTCGTGTCCGGTATCTGCATTCGGAAATTCACGCTCTGGACCGGGTTGGTATTTTACGCGACTTAAGGCTTGCCGAATTTGATGTTCTGGTGGGTATCAATTTATTAAGAGAAGGACTTGATTTGCCGGAAGTTTCACTTGTTGCCGTTCTTGACGCTGATAAAGAGGGTTTTCTAAGATCTTATGTTTCACTAATGCAAACATCCGGCAGAGCCGCGAGAAATATCGGGGGAAAAGTCATTTTTTACGCGGATCATGTGACGGATTCGATGATGCGAACGATGGATGAGTCAAGGCGCCGCAGAGAAAAACAAACTGAATACAACCGGGTTCATAATATTTCCCCACAGACAATCTTTAAAACAACTGAGGAAATCCTTCGTACCACTTCGGTGGCTGATGTGAGCAAAAGTCTGCCAAAGGTAGCCGAGAGCACGATAAGTTATGGCGAACATATGAGCAGTGAAGAGCTCATCGAACGCCTTACAAAAGAGATGCTATCCGCGGCCGCTAATCTGGAATTTGAGAAGGCCGCTGTGATCAGGGATGAGATTGAGAAAGTAAGAAGTAGGAAGTGAGAAGTAGGAAGTAGGAAGTGAGAATTAAAGAGCGTTAAGAGAAAAGAGTTAAGAGTGTAAGAGTAGGGGCGTCCCAATCCGGGCACGCGATGTCATAGTCAACCGCGGTGAAACCGGTTAATCTACCCGTATGTCATGCCGCAGGCATCTTTGGCTACCTTGGAAGGATGTAGAAAAAAAGATTCTTCGGGGTGAATTTTCTGTTCAGCAAGCGACTGACCCTCCCCTCCATCCCCTCCCTTATGCAAAAGGGAGGGGAAGGGCATGATTTATCAGGCCCGGGGTGGGTTAGAAGAAGTGAGAAGTTGGAAGTGAGAAGTAGGAAGTGAGAAGTAGGAAGTAAAGAGCGTTAAGAGAAAAGAGTTAAGAGTGTAAGAGTAGGGGCACGATGCTCGTGCCCTAAGTGAGAAGTAGGAAGTTTGATGTAAGAGGTGGAAGAGATGGGATGTTATTTCGGATCCCTGATTTTAATCGGGTGAGATATTCAGGATTAAATACACAGTAATAGGTTTTCCATTGATTTTGAAGAAATGAAATACTAAAAAAGTACCATATTTAATCAATTTTTATCGGGGCTTATTAATGAATATTTTAGTGATCGGAAGCGGGGGAAGGGAACACGCCCTCGTCTGGAAGATAAAGCAGAGTTCACTGGTTAAGCAGATCTATTGCGCGCCCGGTAATCCGGGGACCGGAAAACTTGCCGAAAATATTGATATCCGGACCGACGACTTTGAAGGGTTATTGAGTTTTGCAAAAGAGAAGAAAATTGATCTGACGGTAGTCGGTCCCGAAGCGCCCTTGGTGGAGGGTATTGTTGATCTGTTCCTCAAACACAGCCTGAAGATTTTCGGTCCGGATAAAGCAGCAGCTCAGATAGAAGCCAGCAAACTTTTTGCAAAGAATCTGATGCGGAAATATCATATTCCCACCGCGGATTATGTTTGTTTGACCGATTTGCAGGAGGCGCGGGATTATGTAAACGGATCTGCCGCATTTCCGCTGGTTCTTAAGGCCGACGGTCTTGCTGCCGGGAAAGGTGTTTTGATATGCCGGAACCGGAGCGAGGCTCTTGCCGGCATTAATTCCATATTAAGAGATAAATCATTTGGTTCAGCCGGAAACCGGCTGGTCATTGAAACATTTCTTGAAGGAGAAGAACTATCAGTTTTCGCGCTGACCGACGGATCAAATTATATTCTGCTGCCCTCATCTCAGGATCATAAAAAAGTAAATGATGGCGATCTGGGGAAAAACACGGGAGGTATGGGAGCTTACGCCCCTGCTCCTATCGCGACTAATGAGCTCGTTCACAGAATCGAAGAAAAAATCATACGCCCGACACTCAAGGCAATGCGCGATGAAGGACATCCATATAAAGGATTGCTTTATTTCGGACTCATGATTAACAAAAACGAACCCATGCTTCTGGAGTACAATTGCAGATTCGGGGATCCGGAAACTGAGGCGGTTCTGCCGTTGATAGAATCAGATATTGTGCCATTGATGGTCGCGACTGTTGATGAAAACATCGATAAGCAGACGATCAGGATCAGAAACGGCTATGCAATGGATGTTGTCCTCGTATCCGGAGGATATCCTGATGAGTATGAGAAGTACATCGAAATACACGGTTTGAATGATTTGAAGCCGGACGTACTCGTTTTTCATGCGGGGACTGTGGTACAGGATAATAGAGTAGTGACATCCGGTGGGCGTGTTCTAAATGTTGTGGCTCTGGGAGAATCTTTACCGGCAGCAAGAGACGGCGTATATGGCGCTATAGATAAAATCCGTTTTGACAAAATGCATTATCGCACAGATATTGGATTCAGGGCGCTGAAATAAATGCAATGTCAGTAGATAAATCTGATAACCGATACATTACTATCTGTTCATAATAGTAATCAATAGTTTACATTGTTTTGGAAATCATCAGAACAGACCTTTGCATGTGAAAATAATTATGACTAACTTTTGAAAAAGAATGCGGAGTTCAAATGAAAGAGTTTCTTACACGGGTTGCGGTAGCTGTTGTCGGTATTCCCCTTCTGATATTTTTAATATGGAAAGGCGGAGTTTATTTCTTTGGACTTATTGTTTTAATTGCCGTAGTAGGTCAATGGGAGCTGTATAAACTTGCGAGCGCGAAAACAGTGAACGCGCAGAAGATTTTGGGAATCATCACGACTCTTGGAATCCTCTGGCAGGTTCATTTTGGCGTTAATAATTACGGTGTCAGTTTTCTTGTTTTAATGGCGCTGATCATCTTCGCGTCAGAGATGTTCCGTAATAATGGGTCACCGATCATGAATATATCCGCAACGCTTTTGGGAATTGTTTATCCGGGTTTATTTGTGGCATCGATGCTCTTTCTAAGGGACAACATTGAAAAAATCATTCCTGGAAAATCGGATAATTCAGCGGCCTTATTCATGTTGGCCATGTTTGTCTCTGTCTGGATATGCGATACATTCGCCTACCTGTTCGGAAAACAATTCGGGAAACATAAATTGTTTGAACGCGTTTCTCCAAAAAAGAGTATAGAAGGAGGAATAGCAGGGCTTATCGGAGGAATTTTGACCTTTCTGGTCATCTCATGGACTGGTATATTGGACCTGCCGATTGAGCTTAGCATCGTATCCGGAATTATCGTTGGTGTTGCGGGGCAGCTGGGAGACCTTGTTGAATCCTGGTTTAAAAGAGACGCAAAAATAAAGGATTCATCAAATTTACTTCCCGCGCACGGCGGATTTTTGGATCGGTTTGACAGCCTGTTATTTATATCACCGCTATTTTTGATAATCTATCTTATATGGATATAAAGACAAATTTTATGATGAAACGATTTTTGGTTATTGGCTTTTCGATCTCTTTGTTTGCCCTCATCGTACTCCGTTGTTCAGGGAGCAAGGAGACTGAATCCGATAAGGCTCATTACGGCGGTAATGTTCGGATCGGTCTGCTGGGCACCATCAATGATCTGTTTCCATTCAATATTACTGAATACAACGCGAAAGAAATCAGTCAGTATCTGTTGAATCCGGGATTAACAGGCGCCGGTTCGGGCGATGAGCCTGTTCCGGAACTGGCGGCAGGATGGCAGATCGCAGACGATCATAAAACCATTACTTATATGCTGGATCATGAATATACCTGGAGTAACGGCAGAAAAATAAATAGTAATGATGTCGTCTCGAGTTTTAACTTCATCAGAAAATATCAAGATCAGCTGAACGCGGTGTCAAATGTTTCTCTCCTGCGTGATCCTGAAATAATTGATTCATTGACCGTCAGATTTTCCTTTAATCGTCCCGTTGCCGATCCTTTGCAATTAACAAGATTCCCGGTAATGGCCGGTGAAATGCTTTTGGAAACAAAAGGTTTGATACAGATTATAAATGATTATTTCTCAGATTTCACCGGTTGCGGTCCGTTTCTTTTGAAAATCAGAAATGAAAAGGAGATCCGCCTGGAGAGAAATCCGTACTATTTTGGGAAAAAGCCATATCTAGATACGCTTACTTTCCTGTTTTACAGTGATGTTGATTCGATGATCTCTGCTCTGAGAAAACAGGAACTTGACTTTGTGTACGATCTCCCTGTATCCAGTCTGAATGATGTCGAAAATTTAGCGGACTATAAAATAGTGGCTTCATCAGAGAAAGGTTTTACTTTTATCGGATGGAATTTGCGAAACCCGACTCTCCAGTCTCTGCAAATCAGGAAAGCCCTGACCGCTGCCCTCGACAGAGCGACACTTGTGGATGGAATATTGTCCGGATTTGCAGAGGTGGAAGATTCACCCGCGTATCCCGAGTTCTGGGCGTACTTCTCAAAGACGGCGGGAAAATATGATCCCATGTACGCGAAACAATTACTCAGCGCGCAGGGCTGGGACACCCGGAACGATGAAGGACTTCTTGTAAAGGACGGAAAATTCCTTACATTGAATCTTCTGACTAACATTGAAAGTAATATTCGCAAAGAACTTGCCACCAATATTAAGGCTTACTACCGCACCATTGGTATCGATATAAATCTTGAGATTCTGCCATGGAACAAATTTATTGAACGCCTGAATAAAGGGCTTTTTGACGCGGTTATTATAAGCTGGGTTGAGAATGAGACCTTTGATCCCTCCGATCTGTTCCATTCCGCCAGCATTAAAAATGGCAATAACTTTATGGGGTATCGGAATCCTGAAGTGGATGCCCTCATTGAACAGGGACTGACCAATCTTGACAAGGAGATTCGCAAAAAAAGCTGGATAGAATTTCAAAGGACGATTGTGGATGAATTGCCGGTTACAGTTCTGTTTAATAAGAAAATTATAAATATTGTCAGTAATAACCTGCAAAATATTAGAATAAATGGTCGCAGTTACCTTTCCAACGCGGACTCATGGTGGCTGTCCAAACCTGTTATTGTTAAACAGCAATGAAGGAGTAGTAATTTGAGCTTGAAACGTGTTTTGGTTGTTGACGATGAAGAAGATTTAACCTGGTCTATCTCCAAGCATCTTGCCAAAGACAAGGAAAAATATGAATTATTGACGGCTAACAGCGGAACGGAAGCGTTGGAAGTCATTTCTCAATTGCCAATTCAGCTTGTCATTACCGACATCCGCATGCCTGAAATTTCCGGTATGGATCTTCTTCTGAAAATAAAAGAAAATTATCCGGCGACCCGGGTCATAATCATGACCGCATACGGGTCATCCGAAGTACAGGAAGAGGCAAACAAACGGGGATGTTTTAAATATATTGAAAAGCCGTTTGAAATTCATGAGCTGAGACAAATGATACTCGACGCTCTGGAAGAGAAAAAAGGGTTCGAGGGGCGGATATCGGATTTTCAACTCAGTGATCTGATTCAGATGAATTGTCTTGGACGATTGACAAACGCGCTACACGTCAGAAATCTCGATCAAAAAGGCGTAATATTTTTTGAAGACGGAAATATTGTCCATGCGGAAGTCGATGGTGTAGAAGGTGAAAACGCGTTTTATGAGATTCTTGCCTGGGAAGGCGGCAGTTTTTCAGTGGAAAAAGGGATCAAGGCGCCTAAAGAAACCATCATAAAGGGATGGCAGACCTTATTGCTCGATGGCATGAAAAGAGCTGATGAAATAAGAAATCCACAGGCGCGGGAGATGGAACTTGAAAAGTTAAAAAAACAGCAGAAAATAGCAAATATTCTGGGAAATTTCACAAAAAATAAAGGCGTGCAGTTAGCGGCGATTTTTGATATTGAAGGATTCCCTTTGGCTTCATTTATCCCGGAACCATTTAAGGAAAAATATCAGATTTCCGTGTTGTCGCCTCTTATCTCATCGCTTATCAAAATGATTGAAAATGTCTCGACTGAAATTAAAATGCCGGCGCTGAAAGATGTGATTATTGAATATGAAGATGGATTTATGAAAATTGACAGGATCCCTGAAAGAAAGGATTTTTTTGTCGTTATTTCTGAAAATTCAACAACGATTGGCCTGATGAGAATGGAAACAAAAAAATATATAAAGGAATTGGCAGGTGTATTATAAAGAAAAGGATCCTGATAACTATCAGGATTGATATTTCCGGCAGTATTCAAAATTTAAACTTTCAGTATTTGCTCAAAACTATTCAAAAAGATCTTCTATCGGCGAAAATCTGAATCATTCGCAGTTCATCAGAGCGGATAACACAGGCGGATAAAATATGCGTACGTTTTTGCTCATCATCCTGATTATCGCTGGTGTCATAGCCGGCGCAATTTACTATGTGTATAAAAATATAAGCTATCAGCCCGAATGGTATAATACCACGGAAGTCCGGGAATTCAGCGATCGTCTTGCGGATACCGGTAAAGTGAAATCCCGAATAAAACAAAAACTGATAAATCAAGGCTCGGCCGAGATATCTCCGGAAGATCTGTCGATTATTGTTTTTGATCAGCTTGAAAAGGAAACATCTGCTGATGTCGGGGAGATCATTAAGGCCGTGCATTCATCTATTGATAAAGAGCGTATTTCGATCGAGATGGTGGTCGATTTATCAAAAATCCCCAAAGATAAAGTTCCCGGAAACGTGGAGTCTCTGTTTGAAAGGATCGTATCATCCACACCCGATAGCGTATTGCAGAATCTTTTTGTAAAAATAGATGGAAAACCAATAATTTCTGAGGGTGAGATTAGTTTAGGGAATGAAGCGGTTATTTATATTGGAAAAATGAAATTTAAACTATCGGATGAATATGGGGAAAAGTATGACAGAAAAAATTTAAGAAGATATCTTTCCACTGCATTATTTGAAGTATCGGATATAAAACTGGCTAAAGACCGGATAATATTAAAAAAGTAATCAGAAAAAAATTGTAATGACATATTTTTAATATTAATATAAATGATAATCCGGCCATATGTCCTGATTATCAGGTAATTATATGAAAGGCTCAATTTGGTGTTTCTGCAAAAGACTTCCCAAATCAAAATCTTAGCTGATAATATATTGCATGGCGAAAAAAGAGCTCTGGCAAGAGCGATTACAATGATTGAGAATGAATCCGACGACTATATTAGCCTTTTGGATCTCTTATACCCACACCAGGGTAAAGCCCATCGAATTGGAATTACCGGGCCTCCGGGGGCCGGAAAAAGTACCCTTACCAATAAACTCACAAAATTATTCAGAGCAAATAAATTAACCGTCGGGATTGTCGCGGTCGATCCCAGCAGCCCGTTTACGGGAGGGGCGATCCTCGGTGATCGTGTCAGGATGCAGGAATTATTTATGGATCCGGGCGTTTTTATCCGCAGTATGGCTTCCAGGGGAAATATGGGCGGTTTGGCCCGTCAGGCGACCGAAGCGGCAGATGTTTTGGATGCGGCGGGTAAGGATGTAATTATATACGAGACCGTTGGCGTGGGACAGGTAGAACTGGACATCATGTCAGCTGCGGACACAACCATTGTTTTGACCGTCCCGGATGCCGGTGACGCTATTCAGGGAATGAAAGCGGGTTTGATGGAGATAGGAGACCTGTTTATTGTGAACAAGGCTGATCTGTCCGGTGCCGACAGAATGAAATCGGACCTTGAATTTGTGCTTCATCTCCGGCAGGCGCGCGATGACTGGTATCCCCCGGTGATTCTGACTCAGGCGCGCAAGGGGACTGGTCTGGAAGACATGTACACGAATATCATGAAGCATAAAGAATATTTATCCGGGAAAGACAGGTTGAAAAAAATAAGAAACCGGCGCTCCGTTGAAAGGGTTAAACATCTCGTTAATGACCATATAAACAGGCAGTTCTGGACAGATAACCGAACTAAAGAACTAAAGGATTATTTAAACGAATCCGGTGAGCAGACATCACCTTATGCCATCGCCAGGAAGCTGATTGAGAATGGTGCCATCTGATTCGGTATACCGGTTTGAAAATAAGCATAAATGATAGATTTAAGGGGAGAAAATCGATGAAGGATGATAGAAAAAAATGGCTTGAACGTGTGAATCAATTAAAAACACGGGATGCTAAATTCATTACGACCTCCAGTGAACCGGTCGAACTGCTCGGAATTCCTGAAATGATCGAAAATACCGATTATGACCGTGATTTGGCTATGCCCGGTGATTTTCCCTATACCAGAGGCGTGCACCCGAATATGTACCGCGGTCGGTTATGGACCATGCGTCAGTTCGCGGGATTCGGAAAACCGGAAGACACAAACAGGAGATTCAAATATCTTCTGAAAAATGGTCAGACGGGGCTTTCGACCGCATTCGATCTTCCAACGCTGATGGGCAGAGACGCGGATGATCCCCTGAGTGAAGGCGAAGTCGGTATCTGCGGAGTCTCGATCAGTTCCCTAAAGGATATGGAGACCTTGTTTGACGGCATTCCAATAGACGAGGTCTCCACATCAATGACCATAAATTCCCCGGCGATGATTTTGCTTGCTTACTATATCGCTGTGGCGGAAAAACAGGGGGTATCACCGGATAAAATTCGCGGGACAATCCAAAATGATATCCTAAAGGAATATATCGCGCAGAAGGAATACATCTTCCCGCCCGAACCATCCATGCGGATAATCGTGGATATGATTGAATATTGTACACAAGAGATGTCGCAGTGGAACACGATCAGTATAAGCGGATACCATATCAGGGAAGCCGGATCGACGGCGGCTCAGGAGCTGGCATTCACACTGGCGGACGGATTCGCGTATGTGGAAGCGGCGATAGAGCGTGGTCTTGATGTCGATTCATTCGCTCCAAGACTGTCATTCTTTTTTAATTCCCATAATGATTTTTTTGAGGAAATCGCCAAATTCAGAGCAGCCCGCAGAATTTATGCTAAACGTATGCGCGATAAATACGGCGCAAAGGATGAGCGCTCCTGGAAATTGCGGTTCCATACTCAGACAGCCGGCTGTTCTCTGACGGCTCAGCAGCCGGAAAATAACATTGTGCGTGTCGCCATCCAGGCTCTTGCGGGTGTACTTGGAGGCACTCAGTCCTTACATACAAACTCGATGGATGAAACTCTGGCGCTCCCGAGCGAAAAAGCGGTTAAAATCGCCTTGCGCACCCAGCAGATCATTGCTTATGAAAGCGGTGCGGCCAACACAGTCGATCCTCTAGCCGGAAGCTATTTTATTGAAGATCTGACCAATAAAATGGAAGCCGCCGCGGAAGAGTATTTTGATAAGATTGAAGAGTACGGTGGTGTGATTCCTGCTATCGAGACAGGATTCTTCCAGAAAGAAATCGCCCGAGCCGCCTATCAGTATCAAAGAGAGTTTGAGAATAATGATCGCATCATCGTGGGAGTGAATGAGTTCAAGGAAGAAGGTGAGAAAATAGAGATCCCACTACTGCAAATTTCACCTGAAGTGGAGACCCGTCAGATAGCGAATCTTAAAAAATTGAGGGCGGAAAGAGATAATAATCTTGTTACATCCTGTCTGGCGGATCTCAGGAAAGCCGCGGAGGGCAACACAAATTTAATGCCGGTTCTCATTGATTGTTCGAAGGCGTATGCCACGGTAGGCGAGATAATAAACACTCTGAAAGAAGTTTTCGGAGAATACGAGGAGACGGTGGATATCGGGAGCTAGAGAAGTAGGAAGTTAAGATAAAAGATAAAAGATAAAAGAAAAAAGAGTAGAGACGCAGCATGCGGCGTCTGAAGTAGGAAGTGAGAAGTAGGAAGTGAGAAGTAAGAAGTAGGAAGTGAGAATTTTAAGAAAAAAGATAAAAGAAAAAAGAAAAAAGAGTAGAGACGCGGCATTCTGCGTCTGAAGTAAGAATTGTTAAGAGTGTAGGTTGGGGTGAAAAAGCCAGGAAATGGGCTTTGCTGTAAATTTAAGTGAATGACAGGGTCCGATAAATTTAACGGAACAAGCTTTGGAGATGTTGTAATGGAAAAAAAGATTCGAGTGTTGGTGGCAAAACCGGGACTGGACGGCCATGACCGGGGCGCGAAAGTGGTTGCGGCAGCTTTCAGGGATGCCGGTTTTGAAGTGATTTATACCGGGCTGCGTCAGACACCGGAGATGATTGTTGAAGCCGGTCTCCAGGAAGATGTCGATGTGATTGCCATCAGTATTCTTTCAGGAGCTCATATGACTGTTTTTCCTAAAGTGCTGCGGCTGATGAAAGAAAACAAAATGGAAGACATGCTTTTAACCGGTGGGGGAATAATTAGCGATGATGAAATAAATCGGCTCATGGAAATGGGTACAGGACGGTTGTTTGGGCCGGGTACCAATACGCAGGAGGCGATTGCCTATATCAGAGACTGGTATGCCAAAAACAAATCGTGATGCGATATTGTTGTTGAAAATTTGATTTTCCGGAACCGGAATCTCATTAAGGAATATATGAGGATTTATCTCAATACTCATAAAGAATAACACAATTAATTCAACAACGGCAGGTAAAAGTGGCTGACAAAATTCATGAACCGGAAAAATTTAAATCGAGAATCACCGACTGGCCTATCGATGAACGGCCCAGGGAAAAACTCATTAAGAACGGGCCGGATTCAATATCGTCCGCGGAGCTGATCGCTATCATTCTGGGACACGGCTCATCAAAATTTAACGCCGTTGAAACAGCGAAACGGCTGCTCCGTGAATTCCACTCTTTGGAAGGTCTGGCTAATGCCTCATTGGTTGAACTGCAAAAGATGCCCGGTATCGGACCGGTGAAGGCGGTCACTCTGATTGCCGCGTTTCAGTTATACCGTAATCTTGAAAAAGAGAAGGCTGAAAATGAGATTGTCAGCTTTCAGAATCCCGCTCAGGTTGCGAAAATTTATATCCCGCTGCTCGGATACCGGAAGGAAGAACGATTTTATGTGATTCTTCTTGATTCGGCTATGAAACGCATTCAGGATTTTGAAGTTACAAAAGGCATTCTGGATGCTTCACTGGTTCATCCGAGAGAGGTGTTTAATCCTGCTATCCGTTATCTGGCCAGAGGTATTATCTTGCTCCACAATCATCCATCGGGACAGCTCAAACCGAGTCAGGAAGATATCTCCATTACCAAAAGACTGGTCAGCAGCGGGAAAATTATCGAAATCCCGGTCTACGACCATCTGATTATAACCGCTAAGGGCTATTTCAGCTTCAAAGAAGACGGCCTTCTTGATAATATGTAATGAATACATAAAACCGGAGTTTTTATGCATAGAAAAGAACAATTTAAACATCTTGAAGGAATTCGCTCAGAAGCCAAATTGGGAGGCGGTGAAAAGCGCATTAAACAACAGCATGAAAAGGGGAAATTGACGGCCAGGGAACGTATCGATTTTTTGCTTGATGAAGGTTCATTTGTGGAAATGGATATGTTTGTCCGTCATCGGTCACGTGATTTCGGACTGGAAAAAGAAAGATATCTTGGTGACGGCGTGATTACCGGCTATGGTCATATCGACGGAAGGCTTGTATTTGTGTTCTCGCAGGATTTTACGGTGTTTGGCGGCAGTCTTTCTGAAACTTTTGCCGAAAAAATCATTAAAATAATGGATCAGGCGATGAAGGTGGGCGCGCCGATAATAGGGCTGAATGACTCCGGTGGAGC
This sequence comes from Calditrichaceae bacterium, assembly GCA_050178385.1. Lineage (GTDB taxonomy): Bacteria > Calditrichota > Calditrichia > Calditrichales > JBFXGD01 > JBFXGD01. Next base: position 3,662 of record JBFXGD010000061.1, on the reverse strand, counting down.
GCGGATTCAGGAAGGCGTTGTCAGTCTTGGAGGATACGCGGAGATCTTTTTGCGGAATACTCTGGCATCCGGAGTAGTGCCGCAAATTTCGGCGGTAATGGGGCCGTGTGCCGGCGGAGCGGTTTACTCACCTGCGATTACAGATTTCACACTGATGGTAAAAAACACCAGCTATATGTTTGTTACGGGACCGAATGTGGTGAAAACAGTGACTCATGAGGAAGTCACATCCGAAGAACTCGGCGGCGCGGAAACACATGGTACCAAGAGCGGTGTAAATCATTTAACATGTAACAGCGATGTGGAATGCCTTCAAAAAATCAGGGAAATGATTTCTTATATGCCGTCAAACAATATGGATGATCCTCCAAAAATTGAATCGCAGGATTCACCTGACCGGGTGGATGAATCACTGGATGAAATTATCCCGGAGAATCCAAATCAGCCTTATGATATCAAAGAGATCATAACAAGAGTGGTTGATGCTAATTCATTTTTTGAGATTCATCCCGATTACGCGCCAAATATTGTCGTTGGCTTTGCCAGGTTTGATGGTTACTCAGTAGGAATCGTTGCCAATCAGCCCGCCCATCTTGCCGGGGTGCTGAATATTGATTCATCAATAAAAGCGGCAAGATTTGTCCGGTTTTGTGACGCGTTCAATATTCCTTTAGTGACGTTTGTCGATGTACCCGGATTCCTGCCGGGAACAAATCAGGAATGGGGAGGAATCATCAAACACGGAGCGAAATTATTGTATGCTTTTTCGGAAGCGACAGTTCCCAAAGTGACGATCATTACACGAAAAGCTTACGGCGGCGCTTATGATGTTATGAGCTCAAAACATATCCGCGGAGATATAAACTATGCCTGGCCAAGCGCTGAAATTGCCGTAATGGGGCCAAAGGGGGCCGCAGAAATCATTTTTAGAAAAGAAATACAAAACAGTGAAGATCCCGAGGCGATGCTTGCGAAGAAGGAAAAAGAGTATAGGGAGAAATTCGCCAATCCATATCTGGCCGCTGAACGAGGCTATATTGATGAGGTCATTGAACCGCGCAATACTCGTCTGCGTATAATCCAGGCATTAAGGATGCTTGAAACAAAAGTGGATACAAATCCGCCCAAAAAGCACGGGAATATTCCGTTATAGGAAGCCGTAACGATACTGATTTTAAGTGGAATTTAATAAAACGAAAAACCGGAGTAGTATGTTAGTCAATAATAAAATTCGCAGCACCGAAATTGTGACGGTCTCATATCAGATCATCATGCTGTTTATTATTACTTTCAATTATGACGCCATACCATACAATAATTATTTCATCATTTATCATATCGCGATTTCTTTGATTTTGTTATATATGCACCGAATTCCAAAAACAAAGTGGCTGGATTGGTTCAAGGTTGGTAATCCAGTTATTCTGATACCAATTAATTTCAGTGAGCTGCATTACCTGGTGCATAACGTCAATCCGTCTGATTTTGACAATCTTTTGATTCGAATCGATTATAATCTGTTTGGTGTAAATCCTACTATCTGGATGGAAAAAATTACAACGCCCCTGCTGACGGAGTATCTGCAGCTCGTATATTCGACCTTCTATTTTTTACCCCTGGTACTGTTTTATTTCCTGTACCGGTACAAAAAATTGGAAGAATTTAATTACTCTCTTTTTATCATGGTTTTAGGTTTTTATCTTTCCTATTTGGGATACTTTTTGGTTCCGGCTGTCGGTCCGCGTTTCACGCTCAACCATTTGCAGACTTTTCAGCTTGAGGGAATCTGGACGGCAGATACAATACGCTTTGTATTGGATTCACTCGAAAATATTCAGCGCGATGCGTTTCCGAGCGGTCATACGGCTATGACCTTGCTGACCATGTATTATGCTTATAAGTACGCGCGTAAGTATTTTTATGTTTTATTGGTTATCGGCAGCAGTATGATATTTTCCACAGTTTATCTCCGGTATCATTATGTTATCGATGTGGTAGCCGGCGCGCTTCTTGCAATATTTGTGATTAAAACGGGACCGTGGATATATGCCCTGGTTGAAAAAGTTAAAGAGCGAAATTACGATTTTGAGAAAATTTATAAGTAGGTTTGCTCTATCATGACACTGATGAAGTAAGCGGGAGACAATATGATCATGAAATCAATCAATCCGGCAACAGGAGAATTGCTAAAAGAATATCCCGGACATTCTGCTGAAGAGGCGGATCGAATAATTAGTGATGTGAACGCGGCCTGGTCTTTCTGGAGAGAAACGACGTTTAGTGAACGCTCACGATTAATGCGCGGGGCAGCGGCGGAATTACGGGCTAATACGGAATATTACGCGAGAATGATGACCCTGGAGATGGGAAAAATCATCAGGGAATCCAGGGCTGAGGTGGAGAAATGCGCCTGGGTGTGCGATTATTACGCGGAACATGCGGAATCCATTCTGAAAGATGAAATGATCGAAAGCGATGCATCAAAAAGTTTTGTGTCATTTGAGCCGCTTGGCGTTGTTCTGGCCGTTATGCCATGGAATTTCCCCCTCTGGCAGGTGTTCCGGTTCGCGGCTCCGGCATTGATGGCCGGAAACGCGGCGGTTCTGAAACATGCTTCGAATGTTCCGGGATCGGCGCTGGCAATTGAAGAGGTCTTTCAAAAAGCCGGATTTCCGGAGAATATATTCCGTACCCTTATGATTCCGTCCGGTATGGTGGAAAGGGTGATTCAGAACAGGCATATCAAAGCGGTTACACTGACCGGCAGCGAATATGCGGGTAGCCAGGTGGCATCCGCGGCCGGGAAAGAAATCAAAAAAGCGGTTCTTGAACTGGGTGGATCAGATCCCTTTATCGTTCTCGATGACGCGGATATTCCCGCGTGTGTCGCTGTTTCGGCTAAGGCCAGGATGATAAACGCCGGGCAGAGCTGCATCGCGGCTAAAAGATTTATTGTGGTTGAGTCGCGGGTGAAAGAGTTCGAAGAGCAGCAAACCGCGATCATGAAATCTATGAAAACGGGTGATCCAATGCTTGAAGCAATTCATGTGGGACCGTTAGCGCGACCCGACCTTTTGGATGAACTGGATGAACAGGTTCAGAAATCCGTCAAATTAGGGGCTTTATTACTTACCGGTGGGAAGAAAATCCCCGGAAAAGGATCATTTTATGAACCGACGGTATTGACCAATGTGAAAAAAGGCATGCCGGTGTATGAAGAAGAGACATTCGGGCCGGTTTCGGCCATTATACCGGTTAAAAATGCCGAAGAGGCCATCAGTGTAGCGAATGATTCGGAATTGGGTCTTGGCGCGAGTCTCTGGTCGCGTGATCTGAAAAAAGCTGAATCCGTCGCAAGAAGGATAGAATCGGGCTCGGTATTTATAAACGGAATGACAAAATCTGATCCCCGTCTGCCGTTTGGGGGCATAAAAAAATCCGGATTTGGCAGGGAGCTTTCACACTATGGTATCAAAGAATTTGTCAATATAAAAACGATCTGGATCGCATAATTATTGTATCTTTTTTTGAATAATTTGATCATACATACTTAATCAATTTGTTATTAAATCTAATATACAGAATTATAAACGGGGGTTTTGTGAATCTTCTTAATGAATTTGATCGGTCTCTGACGATAGATGAATACGAAAATCTTCTCG
>JBFXGD010000060.1:0-19686 GCA_050178385.1 Calditrichaceae bacterium | reverse complement strand
GTTGACTGTAACTGGGTTACCCCGATTGAGACGTCTCTACTCTTGACGCTTTTTATTCTTACTTCCTGCTTCAGACACAGAGTTTCTTCTCTTTTTTCTTTTATCTTTTATCTTTTTTCTTAAACTTCCAACTTCCTACTTCTTACTTCCTACTTCTTACTTCCTACTTCTTACTTTTCTTCCCTCCCAATCAACGTATTTGCTGTGACTTCATCGATCTTCACGCTGACTAAATCGCCCCGTTTCGCGCCGTTGTCCGGGAAGACAACAATTTTGTTACCATCACTCCGGCCCATTAACTGATCCGGACGTTTACTCTGCCCTTCCACCAATACTTCAAACACCTGTCCGAGATGCATCTCATTACGTTTGAGGGATATTTCTCTCTGAAGATCAACAAGACGGGTGATGCGGGATGTTTTATCATCTTCGCTCACATCATCCGGATATTTACGCGAGGCGATTGTCTGTTTGCGTTCGGAATATTTGAACATAAACGCGGAATCAAATTCCACCTCTTTCATGACATTGAGCGTATCCTGAAATTCTTCCTCCGTCTCCGTGGGGAAACCAACTATGATATCGGTTGTCAGGATCAGTCCGGGAATAATCTGCCGCATGCGCTTTGCCAGAGTGATAAATTCTTCTTTAGTATAAGTCCGGTTCATCATTTCGAGCACACGGTCATTCCCCGCCTGGAGCGGCAGGTGGATATGTTTACAGGCTTTTGGATTATTGGCGACTTCCATCAGCAATTTTTCCGGAAAATCCTTGGGATGCGGAGATGTGAACCGCACCCGCTTTATTCCATCCACCTCGCTGACCAGGTGGATCAGATCGGCGAAATCGTATTGTTCAAAGTTATATGAATTTACATTCTGCCCGAGAAGGGTGACCTGATTGAATCCATCTACCGCCAGCCGTTTTACTTCTTCGACGACATTGTAGGGATCCCTGCTGCGTTCCCGTCCGCGGGTATAGGGAACCACACAGAAGGTGCAGAAATTATCGCATCCCCGCATAACTGCAATCCAGGCGTTAACCCCGCTTTCGTGTGTCGGATAAACATCGCTATATGTTTCAAATTCGGAAAGCGTCAGATAATAATCTTTTTCCCCAGTATCATGCACATGCTGTATCAGATTCGGAAGTTTTTTATAACTGTCAGGCCCGGCGACAATATCCACACCGACCTTATCCTCCAGCAGTTCATCCCGCAGACTTTGAGCCATGCAGCCAAGCACCCCCATAATCAGATCCTTGTTTCCCCGTTTCAGCTGCTTTAATGTGCTGATGCGCTGATGGACCTTCTGGTGGGCGTTTTCCCTCACCGAACAGGTATTTAAAAAGATTACTTCGGCCTTATCCGGTTCTTCGGTAAACTCGTATTCGTTCTTTTTCAGAATGGTTTTGACGATCTCGGTGTCGTATTCATTCATCTGACACCCGTATGTCTCTATATATACTTTTTTCACGCTAATTCCCCTGCTATATCTTCTCCGTCAATTTTCGTCAACCGGACTGAACGGATTTCATTTTCAAGTTTTTCCGGGCTATTTACGCGGATTCGCATATAATTTCCGGTGAAGCCGGTCCAGTGGCCGTTTGAGCGTTCTTCAAAAAGAACTTCCACTTCCTGACCAAGAAATGATTCATAAAACGCCCGTTTTTTGCGTTTTCCCATCTGAATCATTATCCGGTTTCGTTCCTTTTTTACATGATGGTCGATTTTGGGTTTCAAATTCCAGGATGTGGTTCCTTTGCGGTCTGAGTAAGTGAACGCGTGAAAGTAGGAAACCGGCAGATCGGCCAGCAGTTTTTTTGTGTTCCTGAATTCTTCTTCACCTTCGCCCGGATAACCGACCATGACATCCGTTCCGATACCCACACCGGGGATCCTTTTGGCGGCGTATTCCACGATATCCGCAAATTCCTTTGCGGTATGTTTTCTTCTCATGGAGTCCAGAATCCGGTCGTCACCGCTTTGCAGCGGAATATGCAGATGAGGACAGATTTTCCCAGAATCCGCCATATAGTCGATGATATTTTTGTCAACCGTTGTCGGTTCAATGGAACTGATCCGGATGCGTTCCAGATGATCGATCTTTTCAAGCGAATCGAGTATATCCAAAAATTTATGACCTTCGCTCTGATAGGTTCCGATATTCACACCGGTCAGGACAAGCTCTTTATGCCCCATTTCCACAAGCTGTCTTGCTTCGGAGATGATATTATCAAATTTTCTGCTGCGCGCCGGTCCACGGGCAGTGGCAATGATACAGAATGAACAGACAAAATTACAACCGTCCTGTATTTTCAGATTAGCCCGGGTATTATTGTCATATAATCCGATCGTCTCGATGACAAATTCATCCCGTGATATTTTTGGAGAGTGGACAATTAGCGGATCGGATTTTTTATACAGATCATCGACATAGGAAACAAGATTTAATTTATGTTCATTCCCGATGATCAGATCAACTCCTTCAATTTGCCGGATGGTATCAACAGCCATTTGGGCATAGCATCCTATCACCGCCACAAATGTATCCGGATTTCCACGGATGCTCTGACGCACCGCCTGACGGCATTTGGAGTCCGCCTGCTCTGTTACCGTGCAGGTATTGATCACAGTCAAATCGGCCGGCTGACCATATTCGACCACTACATAACCCTGTTTTTTCAGGCTGTTCGCGATGATGGCGGTTTCAGCCTGATTCAATCGGCATCCTAATGTATGTAAAGCTACTTTTGGCATTTTATAAACTTTCTAAACAACAATTTAACACTCTTTCGGAAAGGCATGAAAATAATAGAATTATGCCCGAATAACAAGTTTAATTGACCTAAAAATAGCCTTTCAGCCTGATATTCGTTATAAAAATTTCATTAAGATTAATCATCCTTCGCATGTTATAAAGCGAATGGAGTAATCAGAAAACGATTCTTACCATCTTTATACGGAGAATCGGTCAGATAAATAATATTCATTATTTCGGAATAATTTAACATTCCTACTGACAGATTAATTATAAAAAAACTTTGGAAGTTTGACGACGATTTCTGATATTCCGTTTATTCCAAAAATGATAATTAAATTTTATCGTAAAAAAACACCTGCTCTAATTCCGTTTTCTAATTGACGACGGCTGCCGGGCAAAGTAAAAATTTGATTGTACCCCGGGTAGCTGACTTGCGGAGCAATAACGGCTGCCACGAATTTATAATAAGACCGGAACATCCCGTGCGCGCAAAAATGCAGTTTGGAACAACAATGAACCTGGCTTATCCGATCATCATCGGGCAGCTTGGCCACATGATGATGAGTGTCGTGGATAATGTGATGGTCGGGAAACTTGGTCCCGTACCCCTGGCCGGCGCTTCTCTGGGAAACGCCATTTTTATGCAGGTGATGGTTATCGGACTGGGAATCTCATTTGCCATAACTCCATTAGTGGCAATGGCAGACGGGGTAGGTAATCATGATGAATGCGGCGTCGTGTTCCGGCAGGGACTTCTTGTAAACACGCTAAGCGGAATCATTTTAATGGTGATTGTCCTGTCCACCACCGGTTTGATCATTCACCTTCGACAACCGGACGAGGTTGTCATTGAGGCCATTCCCTACCTGAGAATGCTGGGTTTGTCAATGCTGCCGTTTATGATTTTTCAATCATACCGACAGTTCACAGAAGGGATATCAATCATTCGTCCCGCAATGATTATCACCATCGGCGCGAATATTTTTAATATTTTCTTTAACTGGATATTTATATTCGGGAAAATGGGATTCCCTGCCATGGGATTAAAAGGCGCGGGAATTTCAACATTTGGAACAAGGGTAGTCATGGCCCTGGTCCTGGCCTGGTATGTCATGAAATCCGACCGTTTTACAAAATATGATCCGACGCTTCGGTTTCGTCGGATCGACTTTGAAAAAATCAAAAGGATATTGAGGATCGGAATCCCGTCCGGTTTTACGTATTTCTTCGAAGTCAGCGCGTTTTCAGGCGCCGCGTTTATGATCGGCTGGATCGGGACGAATGAGCTTGCCGCGCATCAGATTGCCATTAATCTGGCATCCGCTTCATTCATGTTTGCGGTCGGAGTCAGCGCCGCCGGTGTAATCCGCGTCGGAAATGCTGTTGGCAGAAAAGATATTCCCGGCACCAGATCAGCTGGATTCAGCGCAGTGATACTTGCCGCGTCGATAATGGCTTTAAACGGATTGATTTTTGTCGTTTTCAGACGTGAGCTTTCGGGATTCTATATAGAAAACCAGGATGTAATCAGCATCGCTTCATCTCTGCTGATTATAGCCGCGATTTTCCAGATTTCCGACGGCATACAGGCGGCGGGGGTGGGGATTCTTCGGGGAATGGCGGATACAAAAATCCCGACGATCATAACATTTATCGCCTACTGGATTATCGGTCTTCCGGCCGGTTACATTCTTGGATTTCCCCTTGGTCTCGGAGTACAGGGTGTCTGGATCGGGCTTTTGCTGGGACTGACAGCATCAGCATTTTTACTCACTATCCGGTTTAATATAAAAAGTAAAAAGTTATCTGATATTTAATGATTAACTTTTTAAGTTTGAGCTTTATATTCCGAACTTAATTTTATAATTTACCGCAGGATTTTGAAAGGCCTGACTATGCAGGAATCAAACATATTATCTGAGAAGGATAAAAAAGAGCTGTTTATCGTTCTCGAAAAGTGCTCTAATCTTGTTCTGCCTGATGAGAAAGTCCGCTGCGGCGATTTTTCATTTCACCTTTACCATTATGAAAAGAATAATGACGCGGATGATTCATGGGTGTTTCAGGTCCGCTGGGGATCTCACCGCTTCTACGCGAAAAAACATCTCAGTTTCTCTGACAAAAAAGATTACATATCTATTTTAAGCGAAGCAATCCGGAAGGATAAATCTATCATTAAGAAATCTCTGCTGGAACATTGCGAAAACCAGTTAAATACAATCGCCATGCTCGAGATTGAACCGGCCATCAACAAACGGCTGCCGCATCTCACGGGTTATGAAATGAGTGTAAAAAAACTGAGAAATCCGGGTAAAATAAAGAGTGAATCAGGCTGGCCAAAGTTCGGAGTCTGTATTTGCTGGTATGATGAACTTGGAAATTTTCAGGAATTTGTATATCCAATAAGATTTGATCTAACATCCCGTACATTTCAGGTTCCACCGGAGGATGTTGTCAGTAAGTTTCAGATATATATGGACACCGTAGATTAAAAAAAAGCCGGCTGAACAATCAACCGGCTTTTTTTATAAAAAGCTTTTATTCACTCAAAAGTAATTTAGCGATTGTCTGCAGCTGCATGTTGGTGGTTCCCTCGTAAATCGTACCGATTTTAGAATCCCTGTAGAATTTTTCCACCGGATATTCCTTTGTAAAACCATATCCGCCATGTAAATCAATCATCATCGAAGTGACTTTTTGAGCCGTCCTTGAAGCATGTAATTTTGCCATAGCCGCTTCTTTGATATAGTTCATTCCGGCATCCTTCATTCTCGCGGCATTATAGACCATCAGTCTTGCGGCTTCAATTTCCGTAGCGGCCTCTGCCAGCTGGAACTGAACACCCTGAAACTCTGAAATGGTTTTCCCAAACTGAACCCGCTCTTTGGTGTATTGCAATCCGGCGTCAAACGCGCCCTGTGCCACACCAACCATTTGAGCTCCAATACCGATACGTCCTTCATTGAGTGTTTCGATGGCCACTTTGTACCCTTTTCCCACTTCTCCCAGAACATTCGCCTTTGGCACAATACAACCGTCCAGGATCAGTTCACAGGTGGAAGAGGCGCGGATACCCAGTTTATCCTCCTTTTTACCGATTGAAAATCCTTTAAAATCTTTTTCTACGATAAACGCGGTAATCCCTTTATATCCAAGCTCCGGATTGATATTGGCGAACAATATGAATACTTCCGCTTCGTAGGCGTTGGTGATCCATAATTTTTGACCTGTGAGTTCCCAATGATCTCCTTTATCAACCGCGCGTGTTTTTAGAGCGAACGCGTCACTTCCTGATCCGGCTTCTGAAAGCGCGTACGCGCCGAGCCTTTTAGTGGCCAGCTGCGGCAGATATTTCGCCTGGAGTTCTTCGCTTCCCCAGTTCATAAAAGCATTGTTGACCAAAGTGTTCTGTACATCGACCATCACACCCGCGGAGGCATCAACCGTGCTTAGTGCTTCAATTGCCAGAACGGACATAAAAAAAGTTGTCCCCGCGCCCTGATATTTCTCAGGAACATTGATACTCATCATACCCATTTCAAAAAATTGTTTTGGTAAAGAGGGGTCCATGGCCGCTTCTTTATCCATTTTACTCACCAGCGGTTTAATTTTTTCGTCCGCAAAATCTTTCACAGTATCATAAAAGAATTTTTCGTCTTCAGAGAGTCGTGTCAACGGAAGAACAGAAAGAACATCACTCATAGCGTCTCCTTGTGATTTATTTAATCAGATAATAGTCTATAATACAAAAATATACGGGCAAGGTAAAATGATTACAAGGAAAATGTCGGCATTTATTATATTGTCAAAAACAAAAAAGAGATCAGGAAAGATCTCTTTTTGAAAATATTAAATTATCAGTTTCGAATGCGCGTTAAATTGGAAGTGACGTATGGATTTTATGAATGGATATTTAGATTGCGTAAGATTACCAACGCGCCACAGCGGTGACTTTTTTTATTCTTTCAGCGGATTTAACAATTATTTTACTGAGGGTATTTTCACAATATTCAAAAGTGCCAATAAAATTGATTTCCTGGCCTCTCATCCCCTCTTTGAACTGATACCCTCCCGGATTCCGAACCGGATCAACACCACCCAGATCATACCACCGGCATCCCTGATCTTTAAGCCATTTTATCATTTCCCAGTGAAGCAGATAGGAACCGTCAGAACTTAATCCACGGGTGGATGTTGCTCCCAGAAGATAGATTCCCGTCTCTCCGATACCGGTGCCCACAATACCGGCAACCGGGCCTTTGGCGTCCTCACATATCATGATTTTCATTTTAAATTTAGCATCAAATTTTTTCTGCATTCTTCGGAAATTTTTTACTTCGAGCGGCGAATAAAAATTTTTACGGTCTATCATTTCGCCATACAGGTTCTCAAATATCTCAAAAAGCTGATCTTCTGTGCCTTCGCGCACGGACAAACCTTTTTTTTCGGATCGGTTCAGATGTCTGCGCCAGTTTCTGCTTAATGAAGCTCTTATTTCATCTATTGTTTTGGAAAGGTCCATATAGACTGTTCTGTATGCCGGAGAATCCGTTTTCCTGAATTCAAGCCCGGAAAAAACATCTGATTCATTTTGTTCATCTTCAAGATAACATTTTGGGACAATTCTCAGCAGCAGCTTTTGATTCACCGCGAATTCGGTCTTTAACGCTCCAAGAATCTGGCGCAGATGTTCAGCGTCGGGCTTTATATCCCATCGTCTCCACAAAGGGCCGTGAAAAACGTAGGCGATGCCTCTGTTGATTTTATGAGCGGTTTGAATCCTTATCTGCGCCGCGGCAACCACAACCCCCTCTTCTCTCAATAATACATGGGTTAACCGGCTTCCGCCTTTAGACACTTCACCGTATTCATGTGTCTGATAAATCCCGGCATCGGAAAACGTCTCCAGTATGGCTGTCCAGTCGCATTTTTCCATCATCATCATTTCAACCTGATATTTTTTTCCATGCGTCACGGAACCTTTATTCTCTCTTGCTGTCTGTGAGATTATCATCTAATTTCTTTCAGTAGTATAATGTTGTGGCAGGATAATTGCTTTTATTTAAAAGTGCATGAATAAACGGAATTAAAGAATGGTTATACAGCATATAATTTTACAATGAGTGTATCGCGTGAATCGATTTTATTCAGACACAGCCTGTAAATTTATTGTACAAATATATTCTAAAATTCCGGGAAAACCATTCAACCTAACACAGGAATACTATATGCGTCCAGATATAAATCAAGATGGCAACCCAAAATTCATCCGGCTTATTACCGATGGATCCGTTACTATGTTTAAAATGATCATTAGCAGTCTATTAACCCTGTTCCTGATTTCATCATCATTCGCCACGACATATTATGTGAACGCGGGCATCGGAAATGACCAAAATACAGGGATATCCGCCGGAAGCGCGTTCAAAACCATCGGAAAGGCGGCGAATGTTATGTCCGCGGGTGATGATTGTCTGGTGTCAGCCGGAAATTACGATGAGAGAGTACAAATCACCCGTTCCGGAAAACAAAATTCCCCGATTGTATATTCTGCCGAAAAAGGCGCGGTTTGCAGGGGATTTACAATCAAAGCGGATTATATTCATATTATCGGGTTCGAAATCACAAACAGCGACCGCGACGATTATGAAGACGGAGCCGGAGTTCATGTATCCGGAAATTATAATGAGATACAAGATAACCATATTCATCATGTCTATCGTGAAGGGGTCCGTCTGGGTCAGAGCAATACATCGACCGAAACATCAAACTGTATCGTCAGCGGAAATTTATTCGAATATTGCGGCCAGGCGGGTATCCAGCTCAGCGGAAAAGATCATTTGATTGAAAACAATGAAATCACCCATACGGTTCAATGGTCAGAAACCAATCCCAAAGGCCTGGATGCTGACGGAATGCGCTTTTTCGGATCCGGTCATATCATTCGGAAAAACCATATACATGATATCTTGCTGAGTGATTCTGAAAACAGCAGCAGCCCGCATGTGGACGCCGCCCAGACCTGGGGTCCCGCTTATGATATCATTTTTGAACAAAACATGTTCTCAGTCGGCGAGCCAAACTTAAACAAACAGATTCTTATGGTCAGCGAATTAAATGCCCCTGTGAAAAACCTGACATTCAGAAACAATATTTTTTACGACACCTACCGCGGTTTAAATATCGTTGGCTCTCATCCGGATGTGGGTCCCAGCCCGATTGAAAATATCAGTATTGTCAACAACACATTCATAAACCTGACAAACAATTCCTTTGAGCTGCATGACAGTCCCGACGGAAGGGTACTGAATAACATCTTTTATGACTGCCGTTCAATCTCTATCGACGCAAAATCCTACAATGGTCTTGAGATCGGTTATAACTGCCATTATCACAGCAATGGGACAACACCATCAGGTGAAAAAGAAGAAGGTGATCTGTGGCAGGTGGATCCGAAATTCATCGATGCGGGAAAACTCAATTTCAATCTTAAGCCGGAATCACCGCTCATTGACGCCGGTAAAATTTTGGGAGATATTTTGTTTGATTTCCGGGATATCACGCGACCGCAGAGGATGGGATATGACATCGGCGCCTATGAGTTTTTTGTTGACGGTTCGATGCCTGAATCACCACGAAATTTAAAAATATTAAAATAAGAGTATTTAAAAATTAGCTGCCTCATGGAATAGTACGCGGGCAGCCAGCTATAATATCCTAATAATTTCAGACGGAACTCCAACCACCAGTCATCCGGACTGGTCCAAACGCGGCCGGTTACTTTTTCATCCGGGGTTTTGATTGCTCTATGGGGTTCAATGGTGAAAACCCGGTCATATCCTGCCTGCAAGGCAAGATCGATAAGGGCAGTATTGTGTCCGCCATAAGGAAAGCTGAACAATTTCACTTTTTTCCCGAGCATCGATTCAAGAATGCTGCGGGATTCGAAAAGCTCTGTTTTCGCTGTCCGCGCATCCGTTTTTGTGAGCTCCGGGTGTGAAAGTGTATGTGACCCGATGGTCACCAGATCACCAGGAAGCTCCAGCAATTCATCTTTCGTCATGATAATATCATCATAATACTCCCCGTCCCACTCCGGTTTTCTACCAAGATAGTTGACGGGAATAAAAATTGTAGCCGGTATTTTTCTTTTAATCAGCTCAGGGAGCGCGTTTTTCGCGATATTTTTAAATCCGTCATCAAAGGTCACACCGGCAAAATATTTACCTTCGGCCTGTGAATCGACTGTACCTGCTTTCACGGGTTGACAAAACCTTACCAAATCATCCATCTGGCGGGCGAATTTTATCCGCTGCGCGTCGGTCACTTCATGATAATACAGAATAGTACAAACCGCCTTTGGTTTTTTCCCGAAGACCAGAAGCAGCAATCTTCCAAATACGAGAATAATCCGGTAGATAACACTTATAATAAGTTTGATAATCCGGGACATCTGTTCACTTTTTAAAGATTGATTTATGTATAATCTTTGTTGGCATGTTATACCAGTAACCTGATTCTGGCGATCTGCTCTTTTCGCAAATACCTGATAAAATCATCCGGGACATCCGGTTTAAAATTGCGGATCACGGCAAACCAGTATCCGCTTAATCGCGACGCGCTGCCAATGAACCAGGGTTTTTCAGGAATGCGCTTTACACATTTTACAAACTGAAACAATGGATGATATCCCACCGCATGCTCGCCAATCCCCTGCCTGAAACGCGCTTTTAGAATATGTCTTCCTTCCGTTCCCGTCCTGCGATGGTGATATACGATAAGGTCAGTGTATGTTTTTACATCCCAGCCGTTCATCCTTGCCGAGACTTCCGCTACTGTATCTTCCCCCCCGTAAACAAGCGGTCTTAGACCTCCCACATCTTTCCAGCATTCATACCTGAACATTTGTACCGCGCCCCGCACACTGTAGGGACCTGGCTGGACTTTGTGCAGATTTCCGTCATATACATCAAAAAAGGCGCCTCCAGCGACTCCTAATCGCGGATTTGCAAGAAATTTTTTGAAAATTCCTTCGTAGTAACCGGTATCAAACGTAATATCCGCGTCCAAGATACCTATGTATTGGAAAGTCATTTCCTTCATCTTCTCCAAACCGGAGTTCAGGGCAACAACTTTTGAAGCAAAATTACGATTCACATTATTTTTAAGGCTGATCAATTCAATAAAATCATTTTTTGACGAATAGTCGCGGACGATTTTGTCCGTACTATCATTTGATCCGTCGCTGACGATGATCCATTTTTCGGGCCTGATTGTCTGAGCCAGAACAGACTGAATCGTCTGCCCAATGGTTGCTTCTTCATTCCTGGCGGCAGTGATCAGCGCATAGGTAACTTTATTCATTAACGGTCTCCGTTGGATAGAAGCGCACGGCTTCCATCAAAGAAATATTATTTTGAACATACAGTTTCCCAGCCATCACCCACATAATCCAGAAGACAATCGCTTCCATGGAATTTCCCCCGGTAATAGCGGTCTCGACAATATTGAGAATCAGTATTGTCGGGATCAAGGCATAAATGACCGATTTATACTCTCCGGCCGGCTGTTTCAGTCCCCGCAAAACAGGGGTCAGTATAATTATGACCCATGACAAAATACCAAAAATTCCCAAACCGACGGCTACCGAAACATATCCGTTATGAAGTGATGTTCTCGCGCTTCCGGACCATAAAGTATAATTCGGATCATAATATCTCGGATCCAGCCATATCTTTCCTTCCACCGCGTAACCGTACCCGGTAAGAGGTCGTTCTTTAAGTAAAGTATAGGCCCCTTCCCAAAAGTCCTGCCTTCCGGTAAGGCTGCCCAATCCCTGTCCTTCCTGGCGCTCGAACGCCGAAGGCCTGAGTTGTACCGCGGCGAACAGCAGTAAAACCGATACCCCCATCATAACGGACAGTTTTACAAATTTTTTCTGAAAGGTAAACCACAAACTAATGCCAAAGATACCCGCAAGGAGCGAAGATCTTGATCCCGTCAGTACATTCATTATCCCCAGCAGAATAATCAAAGTTAATATGACTGATTTACCGGAAAAGCCCGATTTTGTGAATTTCCACAATAGAAAGGGATAGGCGATCATACAGAATGTACCCATCGTATTCGGATGATCGAACAATCCCTGAAATCTGACTTCATCCGTCCGCCACCATGCCCTGCCCGGCAGAAGTATCAGTGAAAGAAAATTGACTATGATCAGCAAAACAATCACCCAATATATGGCGAGAAAGGTTGATTGGAATTCTTCCTTTCCCGTAATCCAGCTATTGAGACCAATAAGAAATCCGAATAATGCCAAAAACGACGCGGATCGGATCAAAGTGATTTGCGGATCTATGGAATATCTTGCCGAGATCAGCGCAAACAGGATAAATAAAGCCAGAAAGATAAGATGAGCCGGGATTCGTCCCTTGTGACGGGGCCATGTTTTTGCATATCTGAAAACACCTGCCGCTCCTGCCAAAAACAATATCCCGACCCGCATCAACGAGCCTATACCGGCCGTTCCGCTTTCCGCGAATTCGGCTTCGGGCGGAGCAAGCAACGCCGAAAACCAGCTGGATATAACTATCAGAAATACGGCGACAACAAAATATCTCATACTGAGAACCGCCATTCCGGCGGCGAGCAGAAAAAACAAAATGATCAGCATGATTATGGCGATATCAGGCATGACGCATTCAACCCATTTTGTTGTGTATGAGTGATTTGATCATATCTTTTTCACCATTTTCAAAAAACTTTACGAAAAGAATAAAGAGGATGATTCCGGCCAGAAAAGGAAAAAAACTGTAATAGACAATCTGTGATGTATTCTGGAAATAAAAAACCGCAAACATTAGAAAGGTAAAAATTGACATTACCTGCGCCAAACGTCTTTTTTCGAGATGAATGGGAAACTGTTTCATTCCAAGCATCAGGAGGATTAACGCACTAGCCAGATTCGCGAACATAAAAACAATAACCACACCGTACATACCCCAGGCCTGAATAAAGAAATAATTCAGAATAACACTTATAAGAGTGACACCCGTGATCACAATACCGGTGACATGTGTTTTATTTTTGATATGAAGAAGCGATTGTCCGACATACTGAATGCCCATAAGGGCTATCCCTGGAAGCAGCAGAAATACGATATTATACGCGGGAGCATATTCCGCTGGAGCCATCAGAAAGATAAGATCCTTAAAGACAAACACAATCCCGAATCCGACAAAAGTAAAAGCAAGCATCAAATAGGTTACCAGCTTAGAAATCGTTTCCCTGATACCGCTTTGCCCGATATTTGCGAATACAAACGGTTCATAGGCCATTTGGAATGGAATAATCAGTATAACTCCCGCGATCTGAGCGATTTTTAATCCAAGCGAATAGATGGCCACAACCTCAAGATTACTGAAATAACTCAGAAAATATACCGCGGTTGTACCGGTGATCAGATCTCCTGACATGGCAAAAATAAGCGGAAATCCGAACACAAACAGCTGCCTCATTACATTAATTGATACTCTGAATCCGATTTTCATAAAAATCGTTAGAGATATGATCAGCCAGGCTGCGCCGTAAGTAGTAATTAATGCCCACAAAATCCCTCTGATTCCTTCTTTAAGTATTAGAAGAAATATTATGTTTGCGATCATTAATAAAACCGCCACAGCACCGTTGGCAATCATATACTTCATGCCTTCATTGCGGGCCCGGTAATGAGTCATAATGTTGACACAAAGTGACTGCGCGACAGCGGCCAGACATGTCAGGACAATGATTTCCGTCACCGATTCCAGATGCAGTACGATTCGAAAAACAGGTTTAAAAAACAGAACGGTGATGAAAGTAACTACTCCACCACCGATTAGATTTAATAAGACCGCGCTTCCCAAAAAAGTACCGGGAAGATTTTCTTTTTCATATTGTGTCTGAAATCGAATAATCCCGCTTCTTATACCGATATCGATCAGGGTTATCAGAATTTGAATAGTCAGCAGTATTGTCGCCAGCATGCCGTATTCGCTCAATGAGAGTGCGTGCGTGTACAATGGAATCAGCAGAAAAGAAACACCCCGTAATGCCATCGAGCCAACCGCGTAAATAACCGCGTTCTTTCCAAAAAGTCTGAGATTCATCTATAATTCATTCTGATTTTTGATGATGCCGGTACAGGATTCATATATCCGCGTTCGATTATTTTTTCTTCGCGATTAATTCATCAACAATTCTTAAATATATATCTTTTTTCACACCCCAGTTATTTTCGCTGATATACTTAAGTCCATTTTTTACCAGAGAATCCCGCAGTTCGTTTTCCTTGTATAATCGCGTAATTTTTTCGGCCAGCTGTTCATCATTCTCCGGTTCAAAAAACAGGACAAGGTCATCGTCAAAATAATACTGATCTATTTTAGTCTTCGAAACGATGACCGGTACTCCCATGCTCATAAATTCCAAAATTTTTGTACTAAACGCCTCATTTCCAAATGATTCGGCCCTTTTGGGCACAATTCCGAGAGAAGCCTCCGCCATTTTCGCCGCGATACCCTCCGTAGGCAGAATATCCATAAACAGCACCTTATCGCTCAGCCCCATCTCATCAGCCATTTTCTCTAAAATTGGTTTCGTCTCGCCAATCCCGTATATATGAAACTCCGCGCCGTCGATCTGATCGTGGATCCTGGCAAACGCGCGGATGGCGATATCGAGTCCCTGATGCCAGTTGAGAGAACCGGGATAAATCAGGATAAATTTATCCGAACTTCCTTTTTTTTTAATTCGATAAAAACTATTGGGATCGGGATAATTAATAATCGCCGTGCATTTTCCGTTTTTTACCGACCTGGATTTTAGGGTTTCGTACCATAGATGATTGGAAATAATCACATGATCTGAGAATGCGGATGCTGTCTTTTCAACTAACACCAGTAGCTTAAATAAAGGCGATTTCTTACTGACATTAAACTTGCTGGCATAGAATTCGGGTACAATATCGTGAATATCCAATATGATTTTCGCGCCGGTCAGTTTTGCGAAAAGCGTGGCAAAAACTTCAAAATCCGGCACGGAATGCACATGAATTACATCATATTTTTTCCTGAAATGGTTCACAGTCAGCCGGAACATGGAATTGAAGAAAAAAAACAATATTTTAAGCAGATATTCTGCTTTGTGTTTTTCATTCGCCGTTCGTTTCTGAATCCGGAACAAATTGACTTTTTTAATAACTTCTCTTGACGGGTTACCATTTCTTGCCAAAGCATAGACATCCACATGATCGCCTCGCTCAGCCAAAGCTTCAGAATAACGGCGTACCCGGTTATCGGACTCATAAAAAGTGTAAGCCAGCATGGCAATATTCATATCATTTCCTGATTGTTGAAATAAACGACTGTAAATTTTACCGGATTATGCCTGTTTTAGGATTGCCTTGTCACCGTCGGCGGTTTCCTGTTCATAAGGATAAGGCGTTCCTTCAGGCAGAGTTAAAAATTCCAGGCTTCGTGTGAAAAAGCGCCACCGGTCCTTTCGAATTTGATACGGGAAGAACCCCGATCTCTGACAGCCTTTTAGAGACGGAATGTTATCTGTTCTGACAAATGTCAAAATATACCTTCCTCCATGATCCACGCCCTTCTCCGCTATTTGTGACATGGCATCCGGCATAATTCTTTGTCCCCGGTACGATTCATGAGTAAATGCTCCTTCCAGTAGCATTTCTTCCTTCCCCAGCAGGGGAAATCCACCTTTGTACAGATTCTGCAGCTTGCTGTTTTCTTCAGGCCCCACAAGCCATTGCATATAAGCGGGGTTCCCTTCATTAGTGACCGCCACATAACAGGATTGAGCTTTTGAATTCAACAAAAGAATTCTTCCTCCCCGCTCTTTGATTCCTTCAGGTGTAAGGTCAGGCGTATGCAATTCAAAAAATGTTTGAAAATCGCTTTCCCGATATGGCCTTACGGTAATATCAATTTTTGCTTTTGGTCCTTTAAACGGTACCTTCAGATCTCTTCGCAGGCAATAAGATTCGTCATTTGAGTAAAACCTACGGCGTACTTCATGTAAAAGAATACCAAATTGTCCGCCGGCGATCATTTTAATAACCACGTTGATTTTATTAATGAAGCTTTTCATTCCAATGATCCTCCGTTGAGTGAGCATTAATTACTCCCTTTTTACCAACGGCATTGATTTTACTTTTCCTTGTGGCCGTTTCCTGTTTATCCATATAAGCAGCCAGTTCACCAGGTAATACATTCAAGTACCGGTCTTTATATTTTGTCTTTATATATTCCAGTAATTCAAGGTAAAGTCCAGCCGGGAAGTCTTCCAACCCAGGATCATTTGATTCAAAATTCATATAATCCGGATGCACATTTACAAGCACCATGCCCTTTTTTTCAGCGATCCAGTCCGTTTTTTTCCTCCAGATATCAATCGATTTTTCCTGCATCAGAATAAACACTGTGAAATCCTGCGCCAGGGTATAGGGAAACTCCAGATAAGATGAATCTGATCCTGGATTGAAAACGCGGAATGGAAAAATTGTTTCGACGCCATCCGACTGGGGTTCAAACGGATCCGTATCAAAAGTAGATAGATCATATTTGATATTCAGGTGATGAAGCCATTCAAGGTTGTGATGCATTGCGGGAGAACGAAAACCGGCCGCCTTCCAGTCTCTGAGATATCGATTTATTCTGACCGCGCGGCTTAAAAACTCTTCTTTGGACTGATATAATTTCCCATCATGTTTTAACCCATGGACGCCCACTTCAAATCCGTTTTTTGTAAGCAGGTCTCTTAATTCCGGCGAAACCTTATATCGTTCCGGGACAAAGTTAAATGATGATCTGAAACCGGCATTTTTTTCCATTTCCATCAATTTTTCACATTTGTCGTGTCCGGAGGCCGACTCTACATCATGTGTAAGAACAACCGCAAACTCCTTATCCTCCGGCCAACCTCGCCAGCCGTCAGGCGCTTTCCCGGCTTTCTCAAGCACCGGCCAGACAGACGCGTATTTTGGTAATTGCCTTCGAATTCTGACCCGGCGCAGCATGAGCTGAAGCCTTCTTGGTATAAGTGGCTTTAGATAATAGAACAATTTCATCGCGGCCATACAATTCCCTGAATTATTACCCTACGTGCTTATACAGTTTTGATCCGATGAAGACAGAGACAGGCACAGGTATATTTCTGAAAATCGTATTATAGAACCCGTTCTCTTTCTGCTTCTCTTTTATGAATGTATTTTTTTGAAGATTGTACTTATAATAACGAGTAAGCATTTCTTTCGCGCCCCAGCCGGTTTTAAACTGTCTCAAACCCTCATTGTCAGAGGATGTCCTGCCGAAATTAAGAGAATTATAGCCATGCTCTGCATACCATTTAATCGCTTCATTGAAAATCAGATAGTTCGCTCTTAAATCAGCGTGCTCCGGGTCTGACGCGCCGTATTTGTATAATGCCTTTTCGCCAAAGTGAAGAAACAAGGCCCCCGCAATATATTTAGATTTATGCGTGGCCAGGGCGATCATACCCTTGTCTTTTAAAATGATGTGCCTATGAATTGACTCAAAGAACTTAAACGGCTGAGGCGGTAAACCGTGTTTTTTTCGTGTCTGACAATTTAACCTGTAAAAAATTCTTACGGCATTTTCCGAATTAACCAGTTCAACTTTTATTCCGTTATTTTCCGCTTTTTTTATATTGCGTCTTGTTGTCGATCTGAAACCCGCCTGTATTTCGGACATGTTCTCCGAAAGTTCAATCTCATGACTCAGATATGATATTGAAGAATCAAAAGTATTGAAGATATTTTCACCGCCCCTGATCTCAATATAATTCCAGTTGGATACTTTTCCCTGCTCTTTCAAAAACGGAAGGAGCGATTCATGCGATCCGGAGCCTGTTGTTAATGGCCCGCAAAAATCGGAAAACGGGAGCGCCACGGCGCGATTTCCGGTCAAATGACTGTTTATTTCCATAAGAGGCATCAGAAAATCAAATGCCCCCTTATGTGTCACGGCAATATAAACCGGTTTATATCCATAGGATTCACTTAGTACGCTTGCCCACGCGGAGGAATGAAAGAACGTGTAATCACGGCTATTCAACACGAGTTTATCATATTCGGTCATACATCGTGGGTCAAAGATATTAAAGGGCATTTTCGTCACAAATAAATTTTTCCGCTTATTGGATATTTCATATTAGTTCCACTGTTTTTTCGGAATAATCACGTATCATACCGGCGATGTATTCTAATTGATTCCTATTCAGTTCCGGGTACATAGGCAGAGAGATCAGCTCCCCGGCGCACTGCTCGGTTACCGGAAACGATCCTTTGCCAAGCGATAGCGATCGATAGGCATTTTGCAGGTGAAGAGGCACAGGATAGTGGATGCCTGTATGAATGCCCTTTTCTTCAAGATATTCTCTGAAATGATTACGGTTTTTCACTCTGATCGCGTAAATATGATAAACATGCTCACCATAATATGATTCAAGCGGGAGAATAATATCCGGTATATTGGAAAGAATTCTGTGGTAGTACGCGGCGTTCTTTCTGCGGGCATCGTTCCATACGCGGAGATGTTTGAGCTTTGCCTGTAGTATGGCGCCCTGAATTCCATCCATTCTTGCATTCCAGCCAATGACTTCATGATAATACTTTGCCGACTGTCCGTGATCCCTGAGCATTCTGATCCTGGATGCCGCCTCCTCACTATTCGTAACAACCGCGCCGGCTTCACCGTATGCGCCAAGATTTTTTCCGGGATAAAAGCTAAAACATCCTGCATCACCAAGACTCCCGACCGGATGTCCCTTATAGGATGCCCCATGCGCCTGACTGGCGTCTTCGATAACGATCAGACCATGTCTCGCGGCGATTTCCAGGATCGGATCCATATCCGCCGCCTGACCGTATAAATGAACAGGAATAATCGCTTTTGTTTTAGGGGTTATGGCCGATTCGATCAGTTCCGGATTAATATTGTATGTCTGCGGATCGATATCTACAAACACCGGTTTCGCGCCGCAAAAACTGATGGCTTCAGCCGTCGCGATGAATGTATTAGGAGTCGTGATAACCTCATCATTCTGCCCGATACCAAATGCTTTTAGTGCCAGCCATAATGCCGATGTCCCGCTGCTCACGCCGATGGCAAAACTTGTTTTACAGTATTCGGCAAAAGCGTCTTCAAAAGTTTGAACATACGCGCCGCCCGCAAAAGCGGTATCATCAATAACACTCTGGATCGCATTGGATATATCTTCCGAAATGGATTCATATTGTATTTTGAGATCAAGATACGGTACTTCCATCAAATATTTACCTCTTCTGTTTTTCTTAAAACCCTTGCCGGATTTCCGGCGACAATAGTATTTGGCGGCACATCCTTTGTAACAACTGATCCGGCTCCGACAATAGCGTTTTCACCCACAGTAATTCCGCATAGTAGTGTCGCGCTTGAACCAATGGACGCGCCTCGCTTTATATATGTTTTTATACAAACCCAGTCATCCTCAGTCTGCAATTTTCCATTACCCGCCGTCGCTTTAGGGTACACATCATTGATAAATGTGACATTGTGACCGATAAAGACATCATCTTCTATAGACACTCCCTCACAGATGAAAGTATGACTTGAGATTTTGCAGTTTCTTCCCACCACCGCGCCTTTTTGAATTTCAACAAATGTCCCGATCTTTGAATTATCACCGATTTTGCATCCGTAAAGATTTACAAAATTAAAAATTTTGACGTTTGCGCCCAGTTGCACATCATCAGCAATGAGACTGTATTTCATATGGTGATCTCCTTTCCCAAATTCTTTATTGACTTCTGGGCAGCTTCCAGAATTTCCACAACTCTTAAACCGGCCAGTCCGTCCGCAAA
>JBFXGD010000059.1:0-19881 GCA_050178385.1 Calditrichaceae bacterium | reverse complement strand
AATGAGGGAATCAACCATGTTCAGGGTATATCCGGTCAAAATGATTCCGAGTTAAAAGGAGGCCGTTCCCATGATTTGGAATTGGGCGCGGAAAGTCTGAAAATATGGATCAGACGCTGACATCATTTTCCGCAGACCGTGACAAAAAAACATAAAAAAACTGCATATTCTCTAAGGAGGGACGATGATTAAATTCTGGTTTATTACAGCCGCCGTAGTTGGCGGATTAAGTGTGGCGCTTGGAGCGTTCGGAGCCCATGCCCTGAAGGATACGCTGGATGTTTATGGCAGATCCATTTATGAAAAAGCGGTGTTGTACCAGATGTTTCACACTTTTGCCATTCTTGCGGTAGGTTTTTTGCAATACCAGTTCAGGCATCTGTCATTCTCCCCGGCGGGCTGGGCATTTCTGGCCGGTGTTATTTTATTCTCGGGCAGCCTGTATATTCTGGCGGTCACCGGAATAAAGACACTTGGAGCAATTACACCTCTTGGAGGCGTTTCATTTGTGTTCGGATGGGGATGGCTGATTTTCCAGATGGCGAAAATAAATGAATAAGGTAAATACAAAGATAAAATGAGTAAAACGATGGAGTAATTTGATGAGATTGTTGTCATTTGTTTTGAGTCTCGTTCTGGCTTCCTCTCTGTTTGCGCAGGATAAAATCCTGACAATGGAAGATGCTGTTTTTGGCGCGTACAGTTACCTCGCGCCCAAAAAATTATCCCAACTGCAGTGGAGACCTGAATCCGATGATTTTGTATATGTGGATTCACTTGACGGACAGTACGGGATTATTACCGGAAACGCCGTTTCCAAAGAAAGATCTGTATTACTTTCCGCGGATACACTAAATACGAGATTAAGTGAGCTCGGCCTCGCATCGCAGGCAAAATTCCCCGCTTTCACCTGGCTTGACAAGACCCGCATCTGTTTTTGGCAGGGTGAAAATCTGATCGTTTATGATTTGGCGAAGGAGAAGGCGGTACTCGCCAATCAGATTGAAACAACCGCGCAGAATAAAGACATTGATGAAAACAACAATTATGTCGCCTTTACCATTGAAAATAATCTCTATATTTCCCTCAGACCCGGAGTTGTAAAACAGATCACTTTCGATACCGAATCAGGAATCCGCAGTGGGGACGACTATGTGCACCGCCAGGAATTCGGTATCACCAAAGGCACATTTTGGTCGCCAAAAGGCCATTTTTTAGCCTTCTATCGTACGGATGAACGGATGGTTACGGAATATCCCCTGGTTGATATCAGTGTCCGGCCGGCCGCCGTTAAATCAACCCGTTACCCCATGGCCGGTATGACAAGTGAGCAGGTGACTATCGGTGTATATGATCTGAAAACCGGCTCAACCACATTTTTACAGACGGGTGAACCAAAGGATCAGTATCTGACCAATATTACCTGGGGTCCGGATGAAAAGTCAATCTATGTCGCGCATTTAAACCGTGATCAGAATCATATGCGGCTGATCGAATATGACCGGGTCTCCGGCAAGGCGATTCGGACTCTTTTTGAAGAAACCGATCCCAAATATGTGGAACCCGAGCACGGCCCGCTTTTCGTTTCCAACGATCCTACACGATTCCTCTGGTTTTCAAAGAAGGACGGATTTAATCACCTTTATTATTATGACAGATCTGGCAGATTTATCAGTCAGTTGACAAAGGGCAATTTCGATGTATTGAAGTTTCACGGATTTGACCGGGGCGGAAAATTCGCCTTTGTGACAGCCGCATCTCCGGACGGAATGGATAGACAATTTTATTCAGTGGAACTTAAATCCGCGAAAATGAAACGGCTCACATCCCAGGCCGGCACACACTCGGTAAAAGTAAATCATACCGGTCAGTATTTGATAGATCGGTTCAGCAATATCAATACGCCGGGACTGACAACCATATTAAACGTTAAAGGCCAGCCTGTTCAGACGCTTGTGGAATCGGAAAATCCCCTTGCCGACTATAAAAAAACCAATATTAAATTTTTGAAGTTAAAAAACGAAAGCGGCACTGAACTCAATGCCCGTATAACCTACCCCGCGGATTTTGATTCAACCAGAAAATATCCGGTTATTGTTTATGTTTATGGCGGTCCGCACGCGCAAATGGTTACAAACCGCTGGCTCGGTGGCAGTAATTTATGGTTTGTACATCTTGCCCAAAAGGGGTATATCGTTTTTACACTGGATAACCGGGGTTCGGCAAACCGGGGCAAGGATTTTGAACAGGCGATTTTCAGAAATCTCGGCCGGTACGAAGTTGAAGACCAGATGGTTGGAGTCAAATATCTGAAATCATTAAGCTATGTGGATACGACAAGAATGGGTGTGGATGGCTGGAGTTATGGCGGCTTTATGACCATTTCGATGATGACCCGTCAACCCGGGATTTTTAAAGCGGCTGTGGCAGGCGGACCGGTGATCGATTGGCAATATTATGAAGTGATGTATGGTGAACGTTATATGGATACGCCTGAGAGCAATCCAGACGGCTATGAAGAAGCAAATCTGTTGAATTATGTGGACAATCTTGACGGGCATCTGATGATCATACACGGGACGATCGATCCGGTTGTGGTATGGCAAAACAGTCTGCAATATTTGAAAACGGCTGTCGATAAAGGCAAGTTAGCCGATTATTTTGTTTATCCCGGTCATGAACATAATGTACGTGGGAAAGACCGTGTTCATCTTTATAATAAAATTACCTCGTATTTTGATCTTTTTCTGAACCCGGTAAGCGCCAATTCCGGTGAATCATCATCGATGATGAGCACAAAAAAAGAGGCTGTTCTGTAAGGGGGCAATCACAAATTAGGCTAAAGCCAACTCTGGTTGGATTCCGGGCGGTCCACGAGCTAAAGCTCGTGGCAATATTATGATTAGCAGTGGCAGAGATGAAGTTTCCAGGCAATTCATAGCCCCGGTCTTTAGAGCGGGGATAAAAAACAAGCTTAACAGTACTCGGGCTTCAACCCGGATTAGGCTAATTCCAGAACAGTCCACAAACTAAAGCTCGTGGCAATATTATGATTAGCAGTGGCAGAGATGAAGTTTCCCGGCAATTCATAGCCCCGGTCTTTAGAGCGGGGATAAAAAACAAGCTTAACAGTACCCGGGCTTCAGCCCGGATTAGGCTAATTCCAGAACAGTCCACGAACTAAAATTCTTAGCAATATTATTGATTAGCAGTGTCCGGGTAAGCCTTAGATGGTATTTTAACAAAAAAGGCTGTCCTGTTCGGGCAGCCTTTTTTTTATTCACAGAGTAATTATTTGATTTCGCGCAAAACTTCAAGCAGATAATCCCATGTATGCGCCACCGAACTGATTTTCACCCTTTCATCCGGTGAATGGGCTCCTTCAATATCCGGTCCGAAAGAAATCATATCCATACCATCATAATGTTCACCGATAATACCGCATTCCAGACCGGCGTGAATCGCTTTTACATCAGGTTCACTCTTATATTTATTCGCGTAGATGGATTTACACACTTTTAACAGTTCAGAATCAGGATTCGGCGCCCATGCCGGATACCCGCCACCCTGTTCAACCTCAAATCCGCTCAGCTCGCCAAGAGCCCTGATCTTATCCCCGATGTCCGCTACCGCGCTTGCCACGGATGAACGCTGACTGGTAAGCAATTCAACATTATCCTTTTTCGTCTCAATAATGGCCATATTTGTGGATGTTTCCACCAGTCCGGCCACAGCGTGA
The DNA here is from genome assembly GCA_050178385.1 of Calditrichaceae bacterium. GTDB lineage: Bacteria > Calditrichota > Calditrichia > Calditrichales > JBFXGD01 > JBFXGD01. The sequence goes on along the minus strand of JBFXGD010000059.1, from coordinate 16,142 downwards.
CTCATGGTCATCACTCCGTGCGGCATGGCGTAAATCATTTTAACCAACTGATCTTTTAAATCATTATTAAAAACGTTCTTTACCGCGTCACACTTCTCGATAGTTACTTTTACCTCTTTATCCACAAACTTTAATTCTTCTTTATAAACCGCGTCATACTCAGCGACCAATTTTTTCACGGTTTCAAAAGATGAGCCGGAAAGCACAATGACCGCGACCGCTTCTCTTGGTATGGCGTTATGCTTGTTTCCACCATCGATTGAAGCGAGCTGAAAATCAACGGATAATCCCGCCTGATATAAGAATCGGGCCAGCAATTTGACGGCGTTTCCAAAGTCTTCAATAATATTTAAACCGGAATGCCCGCCTCTAAGGCCGGCAACTTTTACCCTGTACGTAGTACCGTCCGCCTTGGGAGATTGCCAGTCAATGTTTTTTCTTAATATGGTGTGCAGTCCGCCGGCGCAGCCGATGTACAAGGCGCCCTCTTCTTCGGAATCAAGATTCAGCAAAATACGGCCGTCCACGAAATCACCTTTTAACTCATTGGCTCCTGTTAATCCGGTTTCTTCATCAACGGTGAAAAGGAATTCCATCGGCGGATGCGTGAGCGTGTTATCGTCCATCACCGCTAGCGCCATGGCAACGCCAATTCCGTTATCCGAACCGAGTGTTGTACCGTCGGCTTTCATCCATTCCCCGTCGCGGACAAACTTTATCGGGTCTTTTGAAAAATCATGAACCGTGTCATTGTTTTTTTCACATACCATATCAATATGGCCCTGAATCACAACGCCGGGTCTTTTTTCCATACCCTTCGACGCCGGTTTTGAAATAATGATATTACCCACACTGTCTTTTTTCCAGGGAAGATTTCTTTTCTTGGCGATTTCTATAAGATATTTTCCCACTGCTTCTTCATTCCCGGAACACCTTGGGATCTGACTGATCTGATAAAAATGTTCCCATACTAATCCAGGTTCCAGGTTAGCTATTACGTCCTTCACAAGTAACTCCTTTCTAACATGTTTGAGCTTAATCAACGATTTAAAAGATACTGAATAATTAATAAAATAAAAACACTTTATTGGGAATTATTTCTCATTAAAATAGTCTTGCATACCATTATACACACAGTTATTATAGCCTTAGATCATTTAATGATTCCGGTCACCCATCAAAGAGATATAAATATGAAGACAAAAACGATTTCCGTTATTCCGGCAGATACAAAAAAAAACAATAACAAGTATAAGATTTTCCGTGGAAGACCGAATCCTCCGGGAGCAACCATTCTAAGAAACGGGATCAATTTTTCTCTCTTTTCCAAAGGAGCTAAGGCGGTATCAATCGTTATCTATCCCGATTGTGACCGTGACGCCAGTTTTGAGTTTGAACTCGATCCTGATCTTAACCGCACGGGAAACATCTGGCATGCCTTCATAACCCGTCTCGATCCAGGTGTTCGTTACGGATTCAGAATCAAAAGAGAAGATCTGCCGGAGATAGAACGTATCATTCTCCTTGACCCGTACTCGAGAGCCACCTGCGGCGGCCGATTTTGGGGAAATCCCGTAAAAATCACACGGGACAACAAAAAACACACCTTCCGTTTATCGATCATTCCGGAGGAAAATTTTGACTGGAAATCGGAACGCCCCCTGAAAATTCCATTGAAGGATACCATCATTTACGAGTTGCATGTGCGAGGTTTTACACGTCATTCATCATCAGGCGTGACAGCGCCCGGCACATTTAAGGGATTGACTGAAAAAATTCCTTATCTAAAGGGACTTGGTATTACGGCGGTAGAGCTGATGCCGGTTACCGATTTTGATGAGACCGCCATCGACAGAACTGATCCGGTCAGCGGTGAGCCTCTTTTTAATTTCTGGGGTTACGATCCGTTTACATACTTCGCTTTGAAAGCTTCATACGCAAGCAATAACGAAAATGGCGCCGAGGTGAATGAATTTAAAGAGATGGTCCGGTCGTTTCATAAGGCGGGAATTGAAGTGATACTGGATATGGTTTTTAATCACACCGCGGAGGGCAATGAGATCGGCCCGGTTTACAATTTTAAAGGGCTTGAACAAAATGTATATTATATGATTGAACCAAAGACTAACCGCTATCACAACTATTCGGGGTGCGGCAATACGGTGAACTGCAATCACCCGGTTGTCCGCGGGATGATCATCGACAGTCTCCGTTACTGGGTCACCGAAATGCATGTGGACGGTTTCCGCTTTGATCTGGCATCCATTCTTGGAAGGGGACGTGACGGCGAGGTGCTGTCCAATCCCCCGCTTATCGAGCGCATCGCGGAAGAACCGCTTCTTGCCAACACCAAATTAATTGCCGAAGCATGGGATGCGGCCGGGCTTTATCAGGTCGGCGACTTCCCCGCCTGGCAAAGATGGATGGAATGGAACGGAAAATTCCGGGATGACATTCGCCAGTTCGTTAAGGGGGATGCGGGAATGGTTCCCAAACTCGCCACACGGGTCGCCGGGAGTTCTGATCTCTATCAGGATGACGGCAGAGAGCCGTTTCACAGCGTCAATTTTGTGACCTGTCATGACGGATTTACCCTTGCTGATCTTGTTTCGTATAATGAAAAACACAATTTGGCCAATGGAGAGGATAACCGCGATGGATCCGATTATAATATAAGCTGGAATTGCGGTGTAGAAGGTCCTACCGATTCGGAGGACATTAATAAGCTCAGGCGGGTGCAAATGAAAAATTTTGCCGCCATTCTGCTCCTATCCCAGGGGGTACCCATGATAACCGCCGGCGATGAAATAGGACGTTCACAGTCAGGTAATAACAACTCGTATTGTCAGGATAATGAATTAAACTGGATAAACTGGGAATTAGCCGAACAAAACACTGATTTACTGAGATTCTTTAAAACGCTTATCCGTTTCAGAAAAAATCATTCCGCTTTGAGAAGGTCACAATTCCAGGTTGAGATGGTGGACGGCGTGCCCGAGATGAGTTGGCATGGATTCAAGTCCGGTCAGCCGGACTGGTCTGATGAATCACGATCGCTCGCTTTGCACATGACCGGGGAAAAAAGCGAATCCACCCCCGGCATAAATGATTTATACATTATTTTTAATATGGATTGGGAAGATCATGAATTTGAGCTGCCGTCTTTAACAAAGGACAGAAAATGGCACCGTGTAATGGATACTTCACTTGACGCGCCTTCAGATATTCTTGAAGAGGGAAAAGAAACCCTTCTCAATTCCCAAAGTCATTATACCGCTAAATCCAGATCAACCGTGCTCCTTCTCGGGAAGCGGTAAGACTGATCCGGATTAGAAAAAGAACCTTACAACCTGCGCCACGATAAAGGTGACGATAAATGCCAGGGAAAGAGGCATTAGCGCGCCTATGATTGTCCATTTGGCGCTTTTTGTTTCTTTCCAGATGGTCATGATTGTTGTTGAACACGGATTATGCAGTAACGAGAACAGCATCAGATTTACCGCGGTGAGCATGGTCCATCCCGCGTTTCCTACTAACAGCTCTTTTAATTGCGTAAGATTCGAAATTTCTATCATAGTCGATGTATTGGCGTAGGCCATTAATATGGTCGGTACAACAATTTCATTCGCCGGAATCGCGACGATGTACGCGAGAAGAATGACCCCGTCCAGACCAAGCAGATGACCGAAAGGATTCAAAAAACCGGCAATCCAGTAGGTCAATGAATGCCCGTCAACCATGATATTCCCAAGCAGCCAGATGATGCCCCCTGCAGGTGCCGCCATGAGAATCGCCCGCCATAGTACAAAAATGGTCCGGTCGATAATCGATGTATATAATATTCTCAACATATTCGGCCTGCGGTACGGCGGCAGCTCAAGAGTGAAACTGCTCGCTTCTCCTTTGAGAATGGTTTTTGATAATACCCAGGAGACCACAAAGGTGAAAAGCACCCCAATAAGCACAATCCCCATAACCGATCCCGCCGCCACTAAGGAAGCGAATTCCGGCGGAAAGGCAGCCGCGACAAAAACAACGGAAAGCATAATCAGCGTCGGAAATCTCCCGTTGCACGGAACAAAGTTATTGGTAAGAATCGCGATAAGCCTTTCTCTCGGCGATTCGATAATACGGGTGGATACAATCGCGGCGGCGTTACATCCAAAACCCATGCTCATTGTAAGCGACTGTTTGCCGTGCGCTCCCGCCTTTTTAAAAAGCCAGTCCAGATTAAACGCCACCCGCGGTAGATAACCGAAATCTTCCAGGATAGTAAACACCGGAAAAAAGATCATCATCGGAGGCAACATCACGGATATGACCCATGCCAGACCTTTATAAACACCATGGATTAAAAATCCGGTTATCCACCATGGAATATTGACCGCATTCATAAGCCCGGCTATCTGATCCTCAAGCCAGAAGAAACCCGTAGCCAGCATCTGCGAAGGATAGTTCGCGCCGATAATGGTGAGCCAGAAAACGAGAGCCAGCAGGAGAAACATAATCGGAAGCCCAAGAAACGGAGATGTGAGTATACGGTCAATTTTCTGATCCACATCATATTTTTTTTGGGATGTAATTTTTACCGATTTCTCATAAATCGATTCAACATTTTTATATATATCTACCACAAATACATCTCTGAAATTCGAGTCAAGACGGCTGCGCAGGTTATCCGCTTTTTTGATTAATTCAATTCCGGTCTGATTCATACCGTCGCCTCCCTGATGGTGTCAAACAAAGATTCCCCTAAAAAGACATTCCACTCGCCTTTTTCCAGCGCTTTCTGGACTTTAATATCACCATCCAGCAAACGCATGGCGACCCATCGGGCATTTGGTAAATCAGGAAATATTTTTTGGATCTCCGGCACGAGTTCATCAATGGCCGACTGAATTTTTTCACTTACTTTTATCCGGTAGGGTTTTGTCTTAATACTGCCGTCAATAACCCCGGCCACGCTTTCAAGGAGCAAATTTAATCCGTGACCGCTGCGGGCGACCGTGGGAATCACCGGAACACCAAGATCCCTGGACAGTCTTCTGTGATCTACTTCCACCCCTTTGCGTTTCGCCTCATCCACCAGATTCAAGCTGACCACCACTTTATCGGTTATCTCCAGAATCTGGAGCAGAAGATTCAGATTTCTCTCCAGAACAGAGGCATCGGTCACCACAATCGTGCAGTCCGGCTGGCCAAACAAAAGAAAATCTCTGGCGACTTCTTCATCAACCGAAGCCGACAACAATGAATAAGTCCCCGGCAGATCGACCAGTTTATAAGTATGCCCCCCCCATTTTAAGCCGCCTTCCGCTCTGGTTACGGTTTTTCCCGGCCAGTTTCCGGTGTGCTGCTTTAGACCTGTCAGCTGGTTAAATACCGTACTCTTACCGGTATTTGGGTTTCCTGCCAGCGCGATGACATGATCCCATTTATCCACCTCGATACCCAATTGCTGAAGATTAAATCCGCAGGAATCGCAGGCGCTTCCCATATTTATCTTAAAATCTTTTTTTTCACTCATAGTCAGTAACTTTCATTCTTTTTGAAATAGCGGTTAATGATGATTTCTTACAGTCTTTCTATATAAATATCTTTTGCCTGCTCTCTTCGCAAAGCTATTTTTGCGCCCCTGACAAAATAGGCGGTCGGATCTCCTCCGAAAGAGCTTCGCAGAATAGTTGAAATTCGCACGCCCGGCGTAATCCCGAGATCCAGCAGCCGGCGCCTCGCCAAACCCTGTAGATTATTGGAAATCCCGGCAATAACCGCTGATTCGCTTTCCGAAAGCTCATCAAGGGTATCATAGGCCGCTTTCTCCCCGTCAGGATGTTTTTTAACCTGGATATTATTCGCTGAAAACATGTCAAGTGTAATTTTTTTATCCTGATACAATACATCCAGTTCACGTTTTTTTCTATCTAAGATTTTTATCTTAGAATCGACACGCAAACCCAGTTTAAATAATTTTTTACTGAGTTCTGTCGGTTCATCCTCAATATGTGATATGAGCGCTTCTTCCCCAATGGGCCAGTCAGAGAGAAACTCCGCGTCAAGTGGAGCAAGTTCCCCTTCTCGTGTCGGAATCGGATCACCATGGGGATCAAAAGCCGGAAAACCAAGATGCGCGTTTAGCGCTTCCAGCCGTTCTCCGCGTAAATGATGCTCTTCATTATCCGCGTATTTGTGAATCTTATGAATCGGCACATCTGTCTCATGCTGCAGATAGGTTTCCCATAACCGGTGCGCGCGTATAATTTCGAGTACCAAAGTACGGCCCTTTTCAAGCAGTTCAATGCCTCCGTGTCGCAGCTCCACTAAATCCATATCTTCAAGCAGATCCACCAGCTTCATCACTTTTCCCGCCGAAAGGGATAAATGGCCCTTGAGACTTTCAACAGTTGCCCGGCTACCCGATTCAAGACGGTGATAGATAAATTTAAGGGCATCCTCGTAATACACACGGGTTAAGCGGAAGTTCTTTTCCCTTTCACGCTTCACGATAAGGTACAGAAGAACCGCGGCTATTATAAAACTTATCGAATAGATAAAGTACATAAATTCCCTTGCGTTATTGCTGTTACTGTAAATTTACACTTATTTTTTGCGCAGTCTCTGAAGATAATGCCAGAAACCGTTTTCCGTTTGTGATTAAAAAACTACTCTTATCGGGAAAAACCTCAGCCATCGTCCACAGGGTTCCGGTACGCAAACCGCTTTTCTCAAAATAATCAGAAATTTCGTCATCCATGTTCAATTCTCTGACCACGAAAGAGTGCTCCTGTTCAATTTGATTCAAGCTGACTAATACGCCGTTTTTTTGCCATGAAGGAATGATGGTGCCGTGCGGATCTTTGCGGGGGAACCCCAGATAGGCATCGATTCGGTACATCAGCTGATCGGAGATGACATGCTCCAGCAATTCCGCTTCTTCATGCACAACGTTTTCTTCCATTTCCAGAACATTTTCCAGAAATGTTTCAATCAGACGATGCTTGCGAACCAGTTTTCTGGCTTTCATGTCCCCTTTTTCCGTTAACCGGGCTCCATCGTTTTTATTATAAGTCAGCAGCTCCATCTTCTCAAGCTGGTTAAACATGGACAGAGCCGTGGGCGGCTTCACATTCAGCCTGTCCGCCACAACTTTTGAAGCAGGTTTTTGATTATCCTGCTCGAGATACCAGATGATCTTGATGTAATTTTCCTGACTGGCAGAAAGATTCACATTTTTCTCCAAACAAGTTAGATAAATCTAACAAATAATAAGAGCGATCTATTCCCCGGAGAAAAAAAATTATTCAATAATATTAAAGAATCAGACAAAGGGTATATTTACAATTACTTATGGATTGTTTTAGGCACCGAAAATCCGCTCCTACTCATTTAGTCCAGTTTTTTATAAACACCGTTCAGCCAGTTCTCAATATCCGATTTATACCATTTTGAAAACCGGTTTCCTGATGGACCGCCGGCCACATTTGTCAGGATTTCATCTTTTTCCATCTCCGCGATCATCCGCCATGAAGGGGAAAACGACGAAATTCTTCCGGCGAATTTAAAAATCTGCCCCTGCGGAATGGTCGCCCTGCTTCCTGGCAGTTTCCGGTTTTTTTCATCAAAACCAAGGAATCCCGGTAATTTTCCGTCAAAAAACATATTTTTCATATCAAATTTTCTGGTATCCCCGTATTTCTGTACCCGAATTTCAATTCCCTTGTCGATGGCCTGCTTCAATTGAGTTTCGCGTGAAACTTTTTTAAACCATGGTGAATCCAGATTCATGATTACATCATCAAAATTGCCAAAAAACGCGGTCAGTATCCCCGTTTCATTCAGGAGATACGCCATGGTTTCTTCTCCGATCCCGTGTACTCCGAAGATGGTCTTAATCATATTTTCATAAACCGATTCAAAAAGAGTGGCACCCACGGAATCCAGGGTATACATACAATCCCAGTTTTTCAGGATGTTCCCGTTTATGCTGTCCGGCAACAGCGGAGATATGACTGTCATCAGTCTTTCAGCCTGTTTGGAATAGAAATCATAGTGCATTTTTTTGATATAGTCCGGATCAATCACGTCGCTTTTTTCCAGCCACTCGATAATGCGCTGGACACGATACGGCGCCATTGGAAGATTGATAGGAGACACTTCGCCAAATTTATTGAGATCATTATTGGCGGTGGCGAAATAACCGGATTCAGGATTAAAACAATTGGGAAATTTATCCGGATTCTCGAAACCTTTCCAGTCATTTTCAGAAATCCATCCCGGTACGGGAAGCAATCCGCTGGTGTTTTCCCGTCTAACAGGCATTCTGCCGTTCATCTGATAGCCGATATTCCCGTCCCGGTCAGCAAATACCCAGTTGAATGTGGGCATGGTGATCATCCGGAAATTTTTTTTCGCTTCTTCCACCGATTTTATGCAATCGACCCGCATGAAAATATTAAAAATTTCAGCGCCGGCGCCTTCCCTTCCCGTAAACGCCATGGCAAGATATTTCCCGGGAACATCCGGAGATCCCTCAAGCACCCCGTGATGATTTTCATAAAAAGTTAGAGCGATTTCTTCTTTCTTTTTTGGTTTGAGTATCTCAGTGCGCTTCTCAAACGGAATCCACTGATCATCATACAGGAACTTCTCATCTTTGCAGTCTTCGATAAAATAATCAATCATATCCATAAAACCGTATGTGCCGCCCCAGGCCAGATGATTGCTTTTTCCCATTACTATCACGGGTAAGCCGGGCATGGTAATTCCCATCACTTTGCTGTCATCCGTTTTCCAGATCATCTCATACCATAAGCCTGGCAGCCGGTTAATCTCCAGATGCGGGTCTGTGGCAAGAATCGCTTGTCCCGATTTTGTTTTTTGACCGCTGACTGCCCAGTTATTGCTGGATTGGATATTGGGAAGAATCTGATTCCAGATATGCGATGGAACCATTTCCTGCGCGACGCGGATTTGCTTTATGAGGTCATAATCGATTTTTTCATTTAGATAAGGAAATAACGCTTTGATACGCTCTTCATCGAGATCATGTTTTATCAGCTGAATCAGTAACTTTTCCATATCACCCTGCGCCTGAGCCAGCCCGATATATCCCATAATTTTTGCTGTCAGCAATGAATGCCCCGGCTCCCACTTTTCCGGCTTGTATCCTATCAGTTTATATTCCAGAGGCCGCTTCCCTTTGGTTATCACCTCATTTATCCCCGCGCAATACGCGTTGAGTTCAGATCTGATATCGGGTTTCAGTTTTTTTATTTCATCCTCAATCCCTCTCTCAAAGCATATCCAACGCATATACTTATCTATTTCGATAAGTTCATCCGTACCCGCGAGCAGTTCTGAAGCGCGTCCCTGTCCGAGAGCCCGGACCATTGTCATCTGTACAAGACGATCCGATGCCTGGGCATAACCGATCCCAAAACACAGATCATCCCGGTTGGACGCCGTAATAACCGGTACTCCGGATTGATTTCTTTTAATGGTGACTTTGTTGTGAATGGCGTGTAGTTCGAATGTTTTTGTTGAAGAGTTCATTTTAACCTCGTTAAGATGTTCGATAGTTTCACGGTTAAAACATAACAAGATTTTTATTGGATGAATAGTAAAATCTAAAAAATTGAATAAACTAAATTCAAAAGAATCCGTTTACAGATCCCCGGGTCTTTTGAGACCCGGTCCTTCCCATCCAAAAATTTCAAGATCCGTTCGCCCGTTTTCGCCGAAGACAACCCCTTCCGCTTCCAGAAGCAGGCGCTGCCGGAGATCACCATTTCCATCCGAACGCGGGCTTACACCGCCCTGACTGTTTATAACGCGCTGCCAGGGGATATCGCTTCCGGACGGCAGCGCGGCCATGGCATAGCCCACCATTCGCGGCGTGCATGAACCGACCATTTTCGCAATCTGGCCGTAAGTAGCCACCTGACCCGGGGGTACCTGGCTGACAAGCAGATAGATCTTTTCATAAATTGAAATGTGTTGTTTATTCGAATTATTCTTCATCTTTTACTTTATAAGGAGAGCTTATTTTATGATCGTGATGCCTTTTTCCTCAATGCTGATTTTTCCATCCTTATATAATCCGCCGATCACTTTCTTAAACATCTTTTTACTCATCCGAAAAGTTTTTTCAATCTCCCGCGGAGAGCTTTTATCATTATAAGGAAGGAATCCTCCCGCTTTTTCAAGAAGATCCATTACATCCGGCTTTGAATCAATTACTGCTTTATACCCAAGCGGTTTCAGGCTCAGGTCTATTTTTTCATCATCTCTGATATTTTTTATGTATCCAATCCTGGAATCACCGACTCTCACATCTTCTCTAATCTCTTCCGAAAACAGCATGCCGGAATATGTATTATCAATAATCGCCATCATTCCCAAATCCGTCTGTCGGTAAAAAAGCAGATTCACTTCCTGATTTTCTTTTAATTCATCCGGTTTGTTTTTTAGATATTTTTGGATTTTTGTAGTGGCGAAAAGCCGGTTCGTCTTTGTATCGAGGCAGAGCCGGACAATATAGGATTCACCCTGTGACATTCTGATTTTCTGTTCTCTGAAGGGCACAAAGAGATCTTTTTCCAAACCCCAGTCCAGGAAAGCGCCGAAGCGATTAACATCTTTTACTCTTAGATAAGCAAATTCATCCAAAGCCGCTTTCGGAGTCAAAGTTGTGGCGATCACCCGGTCTTCAGAATCCGTATAAATGAATACCTGTATCTTATCACCCGGTTTAGAATTTTCCGGAACATATTTAGCGGGAAGGAGCACCTCTTCTTCCCCCTTTTTCAGATAAAGTCCAAAGTCAACCAGCCGCTCGACGCGGAGATCATTATATTTTCCAATTTTAATCATTCAATATTCCTGTAATATGTAAGACACGAGACTTTTTTCTATTTCTGCGCGGGCATCCGCTTTTAATTTGATGTCATTCGAATCAAAAATAATATAATAAACCGGATTATAAAAATTATTTATTTCTTGACCTGATATTTCATTGTATTACATTTATTCCGACCGGTCGGTCATTATAATAAATGAGGCCTTATGTCGCCAAAGATAGTTGACAAAGAACAAAAAAAGAATGAAATCATGCTTGCCGCCATGCGGGTTTTTGCCGCGAAAGGAGCGGCTAAGGCCAAAATGACTGATATCGCCAATGAAGCCGGCATCGGGAAAGGCACGATTTATGAATACTTTCCCGGCAAGGAGGATATATTTGCCGCGGCATTTAATTATCATTTCCAAAACATGGAAAATGCCACCCGCGCGACCATTAATTCTTCAAAAGATCCTGTATCAAAACTCAATCAGCTTATTCAGCACTCGCTGCGGATGTTTTTGAGTGATTCAGGAGAATTTGCGGAAATAATGATGGATTTCTGGGCGGAGGGGATCAGAAACAAAGATTCAAAAATTTTAAAAATTATCGATTTGAATCAAATTTATATCAATTACCGTAAATATATTTCAGAAATCCTGACTGAAGGAATTCAATCCGGCATTTTTAAAGAATTAGACACGAATGCCATGTCATCCGTATTGATCGCGGCTCTCGACGGCCTGCTTTTGCAGTGGATTATGGCGCGTGATACATTTGATCCGGAAAAAGCGACTGACACCATGCTCGACGGATTTTTAAACGGAATCATCAAACCATAAAGGCGGGGGCAATGAAATATACATTTCGAATGATCCTGTTAATTTTATTACCGGTCTTGACCTTCTCTCAGAACACCGGCGAAACGGCAAAAGAAATTGTCCGTAAAGCCAATGATTTGCTAAGGGCAAACAGCAGTATCACGCAGGTGACGATGGAAATCATTAAACCGGACTGGTCCAGAAAATACTCCATGAAAATCTGGTCGCTGGAACCGGATTACGGCCTTGTTCTCATCACTGCCCCGGCAAAAGACAAGGGCCTGGTAACTCTTAAACGGGAACAGGAAGTATGGAACTGGATTCCGGCTGTACAAAGAATAATTAAAATTCCGCCGTCAATGATGCTGCAGTCCTGGATGGGTTCCGATTTTACAAATGATGATCTTGTGCGTCAGTCTTCGGTTGTGGACGACTATGAGCATCGCATCCTTGGTGAAGAGACGTTGAATGAATATGCATGCTATAAACTGGAGCTCATTCCCAAACCGGAAGCGGGTGTGGTTTGGGGAAAAATTCAGTTGTGGGTCTCCAAAGACAGCTATCTCGAACTCAGAAGCGAATATTACGATGAGGATGGGATCCTGGTGAAGTATATGACCGGAAGCGATGTAAAGAAAATGGACGACAGAATCATTCCCGCGCGCTGGGAAATGATTCCGGTCGATAAACCGGGACAAAAGACCGTATTTGTTTATGAAGAAATGAAATTTAATGTCAACATCGACCGCGCGTTCTTTTCAGAACAGAACATGAAACGCGTCAGATAGAGAGGAACGCCATGTACTTTTTATTAAGCTGGCGGAATTTATGGCGTAACAAAAAACGGACAATCATTGTTGGCGCGTCGATATTTTTTGCGGTAATTCTCGCTGTATTTATGCGTTCCGGTCAGCTGGGATCATACAGTTATATGATTCACTCATCGGCAAAACTATTCACCGGTTATCTACAGATTCAGGGAAAAGATTACTGGGACAATCGCTCGCTTGACTACAGCATTGCGATTGACGATCATCAGATGGCAAAAATTGACAGCCTCCGGCATGTTACATCCGCCACTCCCAGGCTTGAATCATTCGCCTTAATATCCTATAAAAAATTAACAAAAGTATCACAAGTGATCGGTATTGACCCTGATTCTGAAAACCGGATGAACAATCTGAGCGCCAGGGTTATCGATGGACAGTATCTTGAAAACGGCGATAAAGCCATTCTGATTGCCGAAGGGCTGGCAAAAATGCTGAAGGTAACTATTGGAGACAGCATTGTCATTTACGGACAGGGCTATCACGGGCAAATAGCCGCCGCCCGCCTACCGGTTAAAGGTATTGTAAAACTTCCATTCGCCGAAATGAATAACGCCATGGTATATCTTAGCCTGCAAAACGCGCAGGATGTATATTCCGCTTTCGGACGCATCACATCCCTTTCCGTCATGATCAATGATATTAGTAATCTGGATAAAATTCTTACGGAGGTGAATGAGATATTTGGATCTGATTATACCGTTATGACCTGGAATGAGATGATGCCGGAACTGGAGCAGAGCATACAGATGGACAATATAAGCGGAATCATTATGCTTGCCATTCTTTACATCGTCATCGCCTTCGGCGTATTTGGAACGGTGATGATGATGACCACCGAGAGAACGCGCGAATTCGGCATTCTGATCTCAGTAGGAATGAAGAAATCGAGACTTATCGCGGTCACAACAATTGAATCGATAATGATTTCCTTTCTCGGAGTCATCGTGGGATTTATCGGAAGCGTCCCGGTCATATATTATTTCTATTATAATCCGATACGGCTGACAGGAGAGATGGCAAGAGCCTATGAAACGCTTGGCATTGAAGCCATCATGGCCTTTAGCGTTGATCCGGGTATTTTCCTGGGACAATCCGTGGTTGTGCTGATTATTGCTTTAACCACGGCGATGTACCCGTTTCTATTCATCAACCGTTTAATGCCCGTCGAAGCAATCACCAAATAATCAGGAGGCTGAATGCTGATTTCACTTGCCTGGAAAAATATCTGGCGAAATAAAAAACGCAGTCTTATCGTCTTTGCCGCCATCATTTTCGGCTTGTGGGGAGGACTGATATCAGGCGCTATCATGATGGGTTTTGGCGAGTCAATGGTCAATTCAGCCATTGACCGCGATCTTTCCCATATACAAATACATAAAAATGGGTATTCCGAAAACAAGGAAATCACAGAATTTATCCCGAATGCCCTCACGATCATGGATTCACTCCGTAAGATGCCAGAAGTCAGTAATATTTCCGGACGTACCGTCATTGAAGGCATGGGCGCTTCCCCTGCTTCTGTATTCGGGGTAAAAATTATTGGGATTGATCCGTCGGAAGCTATAAAAGTCACCGATATTCATAACAAGTTGACAGAGGGCAGTTACTTTAATACGAGTGACAAAAATCCGGTTGTGATCGGCTCGAAGCTGGCTGAAAGGCTCAAGCTGAAACTGCGGTCAAAAATCGTACTCAGTTTCCAGGGACTGGACGGATCGATTATTTATACGGCCTGCCGGGTTGTCGGGATCTTCAAAACGGAATCGAGTATGTTCGATGAAATGCATGTATTTGCATTACAGAACGATCTGTTCCGGCTATTAGATACAGAACCGGTTATTCATGAAATTGCCATTCGTGTCAAATCCGCGAGGATTATGCCGCTCGCTTACGGCGAAATAAAATCGGATTTTCAGAATCTGTCGGTTCTGAACTGGATGGAGATCGCCCCGGAAATTGCCTTTACCTCTTCTTATCTGGAAGGTTTTACATACTTATTTGTGGCCATAATCCTGCTTGCTCTTCTTTTCGGAATAACAAATACAATGCTGATGTCTGTGGTCGAACGCGTGAGGGAACTGGGAATTCTTATTGCCGTGGGTATGAAAAGAAGCAAAGTATTTATGATGATACTCTGGGAGACAATAATGCTTTCAGTCACCGGTGGTATTTTGGGTATGATTATCGGCGGAATAACCATTTATTATTATTACCGGTCCGGAATGGATTTTTCAATCGTCGCCGACAGCATGGCAAGTTTTGGCGCCAGCGCGGTCGTGTATCCATTTTTACCCTTTTCAATGTATATCATCATCACATTTATGATCATTATCGCGGCAAATATAGCGGCTGTACTTCCGGCATGGAAGGCTGTTCACCTGCTGCCGTCCGAGGCTATTCGCATTTTTTAGCCGGTTCAGGATCTATATAATCAGGAGAAGAAAGAATGGCGCTTATCGAATTATCAGGACTGAATAAAACATATAATACAACGGCTGTCCCGGTTCATGCCGTCAGAAATATCGGGTTAAATTTTGAAGCAAAAGAATTTACCGCGATCGTCGGCCCTTCCGGATCCGGGAAGACCACACTGCTCAATCTCATTGGCGGTTTGGATAAGCCGACAAAAGGAAAAGTTATCATAGACGGTGTTGATATTTCCACAATGAAATCCGGTGAACTTGTTAACTACAGGCTGCATCATATCGGTTTTGTTTTCCAGGCGTATAACCTCATACCGGTATTTAACGCGCGTGAAAATGTTGAATTCATCATGCTTCTGCAAAGAATACCCAAAGAAGAACGCGACCGCAGGGCGCTGGAACTTCTGGATGCCGTTGGTCTCAGCGACCGCACGGACGCCAGACCTTCTCAACTTTCCGGCGGACAGCAGCAGCGTGTGGCTGTGGCAAGAGCGCTCGCATCAAGGCCCTCCTTTGTACTCGCGGATGAACCCACTGCAAATCTGGACTCCGAATCAGCCGAGTCTTTACTGGATTTGATGGAGGAATTAAATCAGACATCCGGCATGACATTTCTTTTTTCAACTCATGATGCCAGAGTGATAAAACGCGCGCATCGGGTTATAACCCTTAGAGACGGCGCAATTTTTTCGGATGAAAAGAGAAAATAAACAAATGCGCCATTTAATATTTTTAATCAGTTTATTTTATCTGACATCTTTCGGACATGCCGGGGATTACGAGGCAAACGGATATGTCAAATACCTTTTTTCTTCATCCGGGCTGACCGGTGAGAATGACCGCTATAATGATCATCTGCTTCATGCCCGGCTCAATACCCGCTGGTCACCGACATATTCTTTCTATTCAGTGCTTGAAACCCGCATACGTGGGTATTATGGAGATTCAATTAGTGAGATGCCTGGTTTTAAAGATCTTATAAAAAATAATTATGATTTTCTTGATCTGGATGCCGTGCTCCTTGATGAGAACGACTCATTTATCTACGCGGAGATTGACCGTTTGTATTTTGATTATACCGCGGGTAAACTGGAGATGACCATCGGCAGACAGAGAGTCGCATGGGGAACATCGCTTGTCTGGAATATCACGGATTTGTTTAATCCTAAATCTGTTCTGGATTTTGATTATGAGGAGATGCCCGGCGCCGATGCCCTTCGTCTTCAATATT
>JBFXGD010000058.1:0-20195 GCA_050178385.1 Calditrichaceae bacterium | reverse complement strand
CGTGTTGAGACGAGGCTCGATAATACGGGCTATAATGTCACTCAGACTCCGTTTGGATACTTTCTTGATATTAAAATCGATGCTCCCGGCAAATCCCTGGCAAGGGTTTACAAAGAATTCTAAAGTCAGTTGTGATCAGCCGCAGATTAATCCTTCCTGATTCGTGTTCTTACAAAAAATAATAAAATTTGAATATTTTGTATTCATATTTGTAATATTAGAAAAGAATCGCAACTTTTTTCTGTCTATCACGTCTATCTACGTACCTCAATCAAAGGAGATTTAACCATGTCGGAAGTAAAAACAAACTACGATTCAGTAATCAAATTAACCACATGGACAAAAATCACGAAGATATTCACCGAACCGGCTGTGGTTTTTGAAAATCTTAGGGTGTATCCGGATTGGATTTTCCCTGTTTCTCTCGCTCTTTTGATTGGATTGTCAACGATCTACCTAACGGTGGACATTCAGAAAAAAACACAGCAGGAATTTATTCTGAATTCGGAACAGATTCCCGAGGAACAAAAAGATGAAATTCTACAAGGTATGGAGGATCAGTCACTGGTTCGTTCGGTGTTAATACCGGCCGCAGGACTGGTTTTTTGGGTGTTTGCCGCATATTCGGTTGCAGCCCTGGCATTTATGGTTTTTGGAAATTTTATATACGGAGGCAAAGCGACTTTTATTCAGAACTTCGCGTTGTATTCATGGGCGGGATTAATTGGGGTGCTGGAGGGGTTAATCAAGTTACCGTTATTTCTCAGTAAAGGCTCTTTTAATGTGTATACGAGTCTTGCGATATTCATGGATCCGGGAGAATCGAAGACATTAATATTTAAAATTCTCAACGCCGTGGATATCTTTTCAATATGGAAGATCATTGTCTGGTCGATAGGGTTTAGCGTGATTTATAAATTCAGTAAAGGAAAATCTTACGCGGCAATTATCATATTATTCCTGATATATACAGTAATTTCAATCAGTATTAGTCAGATGTTTGGTGGTTTTGGAAATTAATCAGAGGAGAACAAAAATGAAGGTTAGCTATAAGGTGCTTAACAAATTAATGATTTTAACCATGGTGCTTCTTTTTACCGGTCTGACCGAAGCTCAGGAAAGTAATGCACCGGAAATGTTAACCCTCGATGAGTGCATTCAGGTCGCCCTGGAGAAAAATTCAAGCCTAAAGACTTCGGAGTATTCAAATGATGCGTCAAAACTGGATGAACTCGGTAGTTATGAAGGGATTCTTCCCAAGGTAAATGTCAGCGCGTCAAAGGGTGAATATGAAACCGGACCATCAGTTTATCTGAGTGATGAACCGATTGGTGTTGATCCTGTAACCGGTGAAGTGATCTATGAGCAGAGAGTAAGAAGAACCGCGAAATCAATTCGTAAAACAAATAACGCCGGGCTCTCTGTAGATCAGATGGTGTTTGACGGCGGCAACTGGTGGAATCAGATCCGTCAGGCAAAGGCAAACAAGCGTTCATCGGATTTAGGTCTTGAATCAGACCGGAATAACGTAATTCTGGCGGTACAGGAAGCCTATTTTGATTTGCTGAAACAGGTACGTTTGCTTGAAGCATACGAACTGGCCGTTCAGCGGAGCGAGGGACAGTTAAATCGTACGCAAAAAATGTATGAATTGGGAGCTACCGCCAGGCTGGATGTATATCGTTCTCAGGTTAACCTTGGCAATGATAAAATCTCTATGCTGACTCAGGGTAATGCTGTCAGATCTGCAAAAAGTAAACTCAACTTAGCCATGGGGCGTGATCCTATGGAGCCAATCAAAGTTCAGGCGACTTTGGATGTTCCGGAATCTTTGCCAACTCCTGAAGATTTAATAGAAACAGCTTTTGTTAATCAGCCACTGCTCAAAAAGAATGAAGCGGACATAAATTCACAGAAATTATCGGTTTCGCTTGCGAAGAGCCAGTTATCGCCAAGTATTTCACTATATTTGAACTACGACCGCAGGAACGAAGAGATTGACCGTGTCTGGTCAAACTATGATCAAAATTATACACTTTCATATGGTATTTACGTCTCGTTTAATTTGTTCAACGGATTCTCTGATTATGTAAATATCCAGAAAGCAAAAATTGCGAAGCGCACGGCCGATGAAAATTACGAAGAATATAAAAGAAACCTGAAATCAACCATCTATCAGTACTACGATAATTACAAGTCTTATCTATCTATTATTGAAATAAACCGCCAGAATCTTGAAGCCTCGAAGGAGGAATTAAGACTGGCGGAAGAACGTTATCAAATCGGTGCGGGTACAACTCTTGATGTTAGAGAAGCGCAGGTTAATCTGATGATTGCAGAACAAACACTTATAGAATCACAGTATAATTCTCTGATCAGTCTGGCACAAATCGACAATCAATTGGGTCTTACATATGAAAAAATGAACAATTAACCAATCCGTATCTTCGTTTTGTAATGAATGATTTGGGAGTATACAATGAAAAAATATTTGATTATTGGTGGCATTATTATTGTGGTTGGAGCGCTGGTGGCGGCTAATCTTCTTAGAAAAGAAAAGGGCGTGGAAGTAACAGCCGAGAAGATATCAAAAGGGACAATTTTACAAAAAGTCACAGGATCCGGGCAGGTAAAACCGGCGGTTGACGTGAAAATAAGCGCCAATGTGGCGGGTAAAATACTGGAATTGAATGCTAAGGAAGGTGAACGGGTCAAAAAAGGGCAATTACTTGTTCAGCTTGATCGTGTGCAGTATGAGGCGGCTGCTGAACGCGCCGAATCTGTTCTGATGTCCGCGCAGGCAAATGAAAAAATTGCCAATAGTGAATTGGTTCGCGCGAAAGAATTAAACGCGCAAAGACTATCTTCCCAGGCCGAATTTGAATCAGCGGAGGCAAAATATGAAGCCGCGGTCAGTACCCGGCTTCAGGCGGAGGCTTCTCTGAAAGAAGCCAGGGAATCGCTGAGCAAAACAAGTCTCTACGCTTCAATGGATGGCGTTGTAACCAAAATGAATAAAGAAGTGGGTGAAATGGCTATTGGCGCTCAGTTTCAGGAAGATGTAATCCTGGTGGTATCAAATTTAGCGGTAATGGAATCGGTTATTGAAGTTGATGAGAATGAGATAATCAATGTTTCTATGAACGATACCTGCGATGTTGAAGTCGATGCCTTTCCCGATACACTATTCAAGGGATTTGTCTCCGAAATAGCAAATTCTGCGATCACAAAAGGTCTTGGTACTCAGGAACAGGTTACAAATTTTGAAGTTACGGTGACCATCCTGAACGCGGATAAAAGATTCCGGCCCGGCATGAGTACAACGGTTGACATATACACCGATCGGGAAGATAACATCATAAAAGTACCAATTCAGGCGGTAACCGTGAGAGAAAAAGATCGTTTGGAAAAGAAAGCGGATGTCGAAGACAGAGAAGACTCTGAAGAAGATTCGGAAGACGAAACCAAAAAAGAAATGGTTGAGGCTGTTTTTGTTATTCAGGATTCCAGGGCAGTAGCAAAAGCCGTAAGGATTGGAATCAGTGATGATACACATTATGCCATTTTAGCGGGGATAGATGAAGGCGAAGAGGTTATCACGGGACCTTTCAAATATCTGAATAAAACACTGAGTACCGGGGATCTGGTGGAAATAAAATCAAAGAAGAAGGGCAAATAACATGTTGATCAATATGATAAATCTGATCAAATCTTATCAACTTGGAGAGATAGAGGTCGTTGCCCTAAACGGCGTCAATGTTAAAATTGATAAAAATGAATATGTATCCATCATGGGGCCGAGCGGATCGGGCAAATCGACACTCATGAACATCATCGGATGTCTGGATGTCTCAACAAGCGGCGAGTATATTCTAAATGGCACGAACGTAAGCAGTCTTAGTGATGACCGGCTGGCGGAAATCCGCAACAAGGAAATCGGTTTTGTATTTCAGACTTTTAATCTGTTGCCGCGCGCGAACGCCTTGCATAATGTAGAGCTGCCGCTGATCTATAACGGAACTCCGAGAGTAAAACGTCAGGAGACAGCCGTTAAAACGCTAACTGAAGTCGGACTTGGTGACCGTATGCATCACAAGCCGAGCGAACTATCCGGCGGTCAAAGACAGAGGGTAGCTATTGCGCGCGCGTTGGTTAATAAGCCATCCCTGATTCTGGCTGATGAGCCGACAGGAAATCTTGATTCGAAAACAGGTCTGGAAATCATGGAAATTTTTGACCAGCTTCACGCCGCGGGAAATACGATTATACTTGTTACCCATGAGGAAGAAATCGCAAGACACAGTAAAAGAATCATCAGGTTACTGGATGGTAAAATAGTGTCGGATGAACATAATTAATAAAGTTTTGTCAAACCGAAAGAGATTATCAGGCAAATAATTTTATGTATACACTAGCGCGATTCAATGAATATATGCTTATGAGCTGGACCGCTCTGAAAAGCCATAAACTTCGTTCGTTTCTGACGACACTGGGTATTCTGATCGGTGTGACGACCATTATTACGATTTGGACGACGATTGAAGGTCTCAATGACTATGTCAATGGAGAGTTATCCAATATCGGGTCTTCAACTGTTTATGTTGAGAAATGGCCCTGGGTTATCAAGGGGGATTTCTGGCGTTACCGCAACCGTAAGAATGTGACATACGATGAGTATGAAGGCATCAAAAAATACAGTACAATGGCCGAATATGTGTCGCCGGAAGTTTTTTCCGCAAAAACGGTCAGTTACAGAACTGAGAGGTACGAAGGAGTTTTTGTCATCGGATCGACAAATGATTATATGGTCACTTCAAATGTTTATCCGGAGGTGGGAAGATTTTTAACCGAACTGGATATTCGGAACAACATACCTGTGTGTGTTTTGGGAAGTGAGCTGTCCGAGAAATTATTTAAGGATGAAAATCCGATCGGGAGACGTATTACCATCGATTCTGACAAATATAAAGTTGTTGGAATTTTAGAGAAAAAGGGCAGTTTCTTCGGCCAGAGCATGGATAGCTATGTCATAGTTCCCATCGGAACCTTCAGGAGGATCTTTGGTGGGCACAGGGGATTGCGTATCACCGTAATGACTGAAAATCCGGAGAAACTGGATGATCTCAAGGAAGAATTACGGGGGATTATGCGGCGGGTGCGAAAAATTGCTCCGGCGGATGAAGATAATTTCTCGATCAACCAGATGGATATGCTGACCAATCTTTATAAGCAGCTCACTAGTACTCTGTTTGGTATTGTCTTTGTTGTGGCGTTAATATCACTTCTGGTTGGCGGGATCGGTATTATGAATATCATGCTCGTCAGTGTAACGGAACGAACGCGTGAAATTGGTATTCGAAAAGCCGTTGGCGCCAAGCGAAAGAACATTCTCGGTCAGTTTCTTTTTGAAGCAGTCGCCATTTCATCCATTGGCGGGATCATTGGGCTGGTATTTGGATTTATCGGAGGGTCACTGGTGCTCTCGCAAATGAATCTTTCCTCAGGGGTCAGTTTAAGCGCCATACTGATAGGATTTGGATTTTCGGTGATTGTCGGGGTCACATCCGGTTTTTACCCGGCTTTTAAGGCATCAAAATTAAATCCGATTGATTCCCTGAGATATGAATAAATTAATCTTGCAGGCAGGTCATGGTTATAAATGAAAATTTACGCATTGCGCTGACACAGCTCAGATCGAGTAAAATGAGAGCAATTTTGACTACGCTTGGTATTACTATTGGTATCGGTACGGTCATTTTTATTGTATCAATTCTAGAAGGGTATAATCTTTCCATAACCCAGGAACTAAATATGCTGGGAGCGAATACATTTCAGGTGCAAAAGGATGATGTATTTGGGGGAATTCAGGTTGGTCACGGCCGGAAAGAAAAATTTAGGAAAGATTTAAATAAAGAGCTGGCGGAAGCGATCAGGGAAAATTGCGATTTGGTGGAATCAGCCGGCGCTGAAGTCTGGCAATTTGGTTTGGCCATTCATTATAAGGATAAAAAAACAAATCCTAATCTGCGTGTCGCAGGGGGGGAGCCGGAGTTCTTTCCTAATAACGGATATTATATTCAGGACGGCCGGGCATTAACCCGTGAGGATGTAGCGGCAAGCAGCCGCCTTATTGTACTCGGTATGGATGCGATAGAAGTTTTGTTTCCCTTTGAGGATCCGATAGGTAAAATAGTTAAAGTCAACGGAACAAAATTCCAGGTGATCGGAATTCTGGAGAAACTCGGGAATTCAACATTCGGTGAAAGCCGTGACAACACCATGGTCATTCCCATCACCACATTTGAAAATTTATGGGGCAAGGAAAGATCGGTTAATATAACCATCAGCGTTAAAGATCCGCTGCTTTTTGAAGAGGCGCAAAGCCAGGTAATAGGAGTAATGCGCAAAGAACGAAAAGTACCGCCGGGTAAAGAAAATGACTTTGCCGTGTTTTCAAATGAAACACTGGTCGATTCCTTTAAAAATATCGCGTCAAAAATTCAAATTGTAGCCATATTGCTTGGAATGGTTTCGCTTTTGGTAGGCAGTATCGGAGTAATGAATATTATGCTAGTGACGGTGACGGAGCGTACGCGCGAAATCGGCATCAGAAAAGCGGTTGGCGCGAAAAAAATCACAATACTTGCTCAATTTCTAAATGAATCCATTGTTTTGTCAATTATTGGGGGTATTATTGGTATGGTATTCGGCTTTGGCCTCGCGGGTGGACTTAGCAGCATACTGAATATTCCGTTTGCCGTCCCCTTATGGGTGGTGGTGAGCTCAATTGCCGTGACGACATTTGTCGGACTGGTCGCAGGGATCTATCCGGCAGCGCGGGCAGCGAGTATGGATCCGATTAATGCTCTTAGATTTGAATGACCTTCATTAACATTCCCAAGAAATGTTCAGCGACCGTATATTTTGTTCAATGTAATCTGACCGGCGTATCCTGCCAAACTGACTATCAATCCCGGGAAGAATGGTTCAAGTCCGAAGGGATACATGGGCTGTCCGTTAAAGGAATTCATTTGACCCGGCACAAAAAAAACAAGAGACACCACAAAGCTCAGACACATTAACAGCATTGTGGCATTGGAACTGATTTGCCAGCGCGGAAAATAGGCCGTCACGAGAGGTAAAAGTAAAGGCGGAATAAACAGACTCCCCAAGTTATACCAGATTTCAATTACTGATGGCATTAAAAATATTAGAATTATAGAAATAATAGCGGTTATAATTAATCCAATTCTTGTATAAAGCGTTATTCTTTTCTCATTTTTGTCCTTATTCCATTTCCAGATAATATCCCTTCCAAATGTAAGAGCGGACAAAAATGTATAACTGTCCACGGTTGACATGATAATGGCAAGCAGACCTATAAAAAATATACCCTGAAAAAAAGGCGGAAGAAGGCGTTGCGCTAGCATGGGATAAGATGTCAGCGGATCAATTCCCGGTAAAAGAACAAACGCGTATAAACCTGTAAGTGTCGTTAACATATCAAAAATAAACCAGAAGCCGATAGAAATAAGAATTCCTTTTCGGGCGGTGCCCGGTGTCTTTGCCGCGGCGCATCGTTGGTGAAATCCGGGATCGATGAAGGTCCAGCTGGCAATTAAAAACCAGACAATCAGACTTTGAAATGACAAGCCTCCCGTTATACTCTTATGGGGTTCGTCCAGTTGGATTATCAAATTTGCAAAAGACATTCCATCGGTTAACGCATAATAAGTCAACAGCAGAAAGCCGGTAAACATCAGTACGAACTGAAGCTTATCGGTCTGTACGACAGACCGGAATCCGCCCCAGTAAACATAAATAATAGAAAATAATGTACCGGCGACAGTACTTACAAGAAAGGAAAGGTGAAACAAATGTTGAAGAAGCGTAGCCACCATTAAAATATACGGAGCAGGGGAGGTCATGATTACCAGAAAAAGGCTTCCCAATATTCCGGCTGGCCGGTTATAGGTGTTGTACAACATATCAGGGATAGAATAATTATTGGCGCGTCTGATTTTAGGCGCCAGAAAAAAAGCAAATAAACCGGCAAAAATATAATATGGCAATCCAAAGACGAGCAAGGCGGATATACCAAATGAATACACAAATTCGCCCACACCCAATATTCCGCCATACCAGGTTGTCACAAGAGTGGCAACAAACGCCGGTATGCTCAAAGAACGGCTGCTAAGCAAAAATTCATCGGGATCGGCGTTTCTTCGGTACGATTTGAATCCGATGTACAATAAGAATAAGATATAGATGATTACAGGGATCAGAACCGCGGTATTAATTTCATTCATTATTCAGCATTTCATATAAAAACAACTTTCCGGAATCGAAAGTAATATGACCTAATTCTTTTTCATATACATTACTGACACCAATAAACGTATTGGAAAATGATTGCCCGTTCACAGGATATCTGAAGCCCTCTAAAACCAGGTTTTTAATCGGATTCAATGAGAACATCGAAACGGTCATGCCAATCCGGCCTCTCAGAGAATGCCTGCCCGGAGAGAGGATGCTCATTCTTCCAAAGTTATCATAGATCACCAGGGGGACGCTTGTTTCGTAATCCTGAAACAACAAAATATTCGCTATGGTGTGGTCAATGCGTTTACCGAATGAAGAAAAAATCTTTATCAGAACCGGTGAGAGTGAAATGGCAAAATCTATTGATTTTTGCAAATCTGTCGAATTTTGATCAGGCCGTAAAATATATTCGGAATCAGAAAATTTGACTTTGAGTGCATCGGAAATGGAATCCATGTCACCGACGATATAGTCGGGATGAATATCGAGTTCACTGCATAAATGCGCTCCTCCGTCCGCGGCAATGATAACCGAAGCATCCTTCAGATTATCGCGTGACCAGTCCGATGTCAGACTTTCACCGTTTGCAATGATTGCAATAATTTTTCCTGCCATTCGAATGATTCCTGATTTACTTATAATTCAACCTGTATCGCGGTGTAATAATTTCGACCGGCGGCCGGATAATAATAGTTAACATCGGACCAGCTGTCATAGTATCCCGCTGTCTCGTATTCTTCGTCCAGCAGATTATTGATCTTTAATGTCAATCTAAATCCGGGAAGGCTTGATGATTTCGGAAACCGGTAAGAAAGCATTGCATTCGTGGTTGTGAATGGATCAATTCTATGGGATTCATTCTCAGTGTTATCCAGAAATTGTTTTCCCACATGCTGGATAGACAATGAAGATGTGAACCTCCGCAGATTTGCCGAAATTTTTATGTTTCCTATTAATTCGGGGAAACCCGCAATCGTTTTATCCTTAAAATCAACCTGTATTGTTTCACCCGTTTCCCAATCATATTCATTTTGTGTGAAATTTTCAAAATAATTTTGACTGACAGCGAAATTACCGCCAAGAGTGCAGTATTTGCCAATGGCCGCATTCGCGGTAAATTCGATTCCCCTGTGGATAGTGCTTTCAGCGTTTCCTTTTATTGGGAATCCGTCCTTATCGACTCCGCCCAGCGGTATGATTTCATTACGAAAATCCATCCAGTAAAGATTTAAAGATGCCGACAGGACCGATGACTGATAACCGATACCAAGCTCGTAATCCAGTAATTCTTCCGGTTCAATATATGGGTCTTCCCACTCCACTTTTGTGATATTTCCGTTCACCCGGATGGTATCGCTTTTTGCGAATAAGGGAGCCTCGCCAAGGTCATCGGGACCGGAGAAGGCATCATAAAGATCGTCATCCGATGGTTCGCGTTGTGAGTATGATATATTGCCGTATAAATGAACGTTATCATTGATCAGATAGGTGACGCCGACCCTTGGGCTCAGAAAATGGTAATTCAGCGAATAGGCGTTAATTTGATCTCCCTGAAACAGCGCGGTAGGCTGCTGTTCAAAATCCTGACTCTTGTATTCATAAAGAAGATTACTCATAATATTTATTTTAGGCGAATAATGATAAAGATAATTATAGAAAGCGGAAAGATTTATTCGGTCACCTCTATATTCGTAATATTTACGGTCAGGATCATATTCAGACGGCATGTTTTTGGCCCAGATCACCTTTCCGAAATGGTGGCTGTCGAATGTATAGCCCGATACCCCCATGGTCAGGTCGCCGGAATCGAGTTTCCAGTCCGTTTTACTGATGAGGCCGTATTGATTTTTTTGCACCCATTTCTGCCTGACCAGATCTGTAGAATTAACGGTGTAAGATCCTTCATCTCTGACCAGTTTCCCGTTATCCGATTCGTAATAGTCAAGCGAATCCGCTCCGTAAAGAGACGGATCGGTCGTCAGATAAGGGGTCATGCCAAAATCAGATAAATCCTTATTTACCTTATAATTTTCATAATACCCTTCACCGCGAATGTAATAGGCTATGTTTTTCCATTCAAGTTTTTCCGATATCCGCCATTCATTGCTAATTTCATAGTGAGGCTGGTTAAATTCGTCCACATCATTCGTGTATTCAGATGCCTTATATTTCCGGTCATTTTTGAGAACGTCTTCCGGTACACCGTCCCAGTCGGGATGAGTTCTTTCGGGTCCTCCGTAAATATTTATTTTTGTAACCATGTTTTCATCATAGCGGGCGGCACCGATAAAATATGCCCATAAATCGGATTCGGAGTTATCTCTGAAACCGTCAGAAATGATTTTTGAGAAACGGCCGTAAAATGAATAGGTCTCGGCTACAATACCCGATTTATATTCCGCCGAAAACTTACGGGTGTTATAGCTGCCGTATCCATATTGCGCAGAGATACTGCGGTCTCCGGTGAATTGAGATGTGTTGATGTTGATGGAACCGCCGAAAGTAGATGACCCATATACACTGCTTCCAACTCCGCGCTGTACCTGGATATCCTGAATACTTTCCGCGAGATCGGGCATATCGACCCAGTAAACCTGATGGTCTTCGGGGTCATTAAGCGGAATATCATTAATCATCACACCGATTCGTTTCTGGTCGAACCCTCTTATTTTAATGAATGAATATCCGAGAGCGTCACCGGTAAGTGAATAAGAAAAAGTATTCGGAAGTTCACTGAGCATCATCGGAATGTCGCTTGCGGTATAATTATCTTCAATTTCAGCTCTTGTCACATTGCTGAAGGTGACAGGTGTTTCGCGCACCTTTGCTCTGGTTCCTGAAATAACAATGGTTTGTCCATCGAGGATTTCAGGGCGTAATTTGAAATTTAGGTCTGTTACCGGCTTTGCTGAGATATCGAGCCGTTTTTTTACCGGGGCATATCCCAGATAGGATGCGGTTATAATATACGCGCCTTTCCCTGGAAGCGTCAGGTTAAAAGACCCGGAATCATCGCTGGACGCGCCAATAGGCATCCCTTCCACTACAATATCGGCACCGATCAGGGCTTCGCCGGTTTGCGCGTCCTGAATATGGCCGGTTATTTGGACAGGCTGACTGTATAGATATGTAAAACTAAGTAAAAGAATGATAATCTTTGAGAATTTCATTCGAACCTCCTTAACGGAATTGAAATAATTTAAAGAGGTCCGTTCCTGATTTGAAGGAATAAAGATGGATTAGAAAGAAGATAAACTATCTCTCGTTTTCCTTCGCCGGTATTATCCGGATCAGGTTCAAAGGGTTTGTTCTCAGTCCCCAGTTTCAGGGAACACCCCCAACGGACGGCGTTAATATATTACTCTTTTAATGTAATGTCAAATTCGGAGCATGGTTTCCGACGCATGGTATTTATAGATTTATTCAGAATTTTTTAACTGATCCTTCATCGCCCGGATTTCTGTCAAACGGGCTTCAATTTCCTTTTCGAGATGATCAATCTGGTTTTCCAGATCAATTTTACTTTTTTTCTCAGGTTCATGCCTTGTCTGTTCAGACAGATCTTTAACAGCGTTCTGAAGCAGGTCAATCTGATTGTTGATATTTTTAATATCATCAAGCAGGACTTGTAAAGTCTCGTGAGACTTAAGTCCGTCGATATTATTCTCCATTAGAAATGGATATACTGTTTCGCCCAGGAGCGCCATTTTTTTTTCAAGAGCTGCCTTATATTGGTGAAGCTCAAATTTGATTTTTGCTAACTTGCTCAATTCCTCGGCAATGTCTCGTAAATTACCGGCATTTTTGCGAACCGTGTCATAGCTCTCTTCAATTGATTTTTTTAACTTATCGATAAAATCGGTCATGTCATCTCCATTTATCTAAAATTAAAACTATTTACCGGATAATTTTGAATAGTAAAGACTGTTATATAGTATCAATACAAAAATACAGGATTTTGATTGGTCATAGAATAAAGAAAATTTTTATCTTGTTCAATTAATAATTAATATTAGTTATACTTTATATGTGTTTCACCTGTTCATAAAGTAATTCTCATAACACGGAGATTCCATCTATGCAGTCCATAAAATCTGTTTTGGTTGTAGAGGATGATGAGGCCATTCGTTTGGCGATGTCACGTATTCTTGATTTGACAGGTGAATATGAAGTTATTTTGGCTGAGGACGGGAAAGTCGCCTTAAAGAAAATGGAAAATTTTGTCCCTGATATGGTTATATCCGATATCAGTATGCCGGAAATGGATGGAATCGAGCTGTGCAGGAAGATTCGGGGGAATGAAATCACCAGGACCCTGCCTTTTGTCTTCCTGACCGCAAAAAAGGAATTATTAGTGGAGGGGATGAAAGCGGGTGGTGATGATTTTATCAACAAACCTTTTAAGGTTGATGAAGTTCTGGCTAAAATAGAAGCCATTTTCAGGAGAGTTGAAAATTCCAGGCAGCAGGCCAACGAAATCAAAGGAAATTTGTCGGAGTACGCTTTTGAAGATATTCTTGAATTGTGCCACCGGGAAAGTATCAGCGGAGAACTTATGCTCCAAAAAAGCGGGGAAACCGGAATTATAAAACTTGAACGGGGGGATATAACAAATATTCAATACAAGGACCTGGCGGATGATGAAGCGCTGGACATACTTAGAGGATGGGGAACAGGAATTTTTGTCATCAGAACCGGCGGGATGAAGCTAAAGTCAGGTTTTAAATTGTACAAACCGGATGAACACGATCTGACCGAACCTGTTCAGATTGCCAGAAACACCTGGTGGATAGGGTACCGGAACCCTGATACTCTTCTACAGATGAATGTATATCTGCGGCAATTTCCGAGCGGTGACAAAAAAATCAATTATCTGATCGATCCGGGAGCGCCGGTCGATTTCCCGGTTATCTCCGAAAAAATTTCAAAATTAGTTGGGAGTATTTCGCACATACATTTATATAGTCTGAATAATCCTGATCCCGATGTATGTATGAACAGCATGTTTATAAGAAAAGCAAACAGAAAGGCTATTTGTCTGACAACGGAGGATAACTGGCGCTTAATCTCTCATTATGAAATTAATCCGCAAAGCGTTAAGCTGACCAATACATTTAAAGACTGGAAAATGTCCTTGACGACCGGACACGATATACAGTTTATACCGGCTCCTTTTACACACGGGAAAGGGGCATTTCTTATTTACGATTTGAACTCCCGGGTTCTTTTTACGGGAGATTTGTTTGGAGGAATCAGTGACGCGGATAGAATAAATACATTGTATGCCATTGAAGAAGACTGGGAAGGAATCAGAGCATTCCACCAGTTTAACATGCCTGGCCGCAGAGCGATATCCCATGTTTTGGATGAAATTAAGATGCTCAATCCGGCGCCTCTCATGATCGCTCCGCAGCACGGTAATATTATAAGAGGCTCACTGCTCAATGAGTTTCTGGAACGGCTCTATTATCTTGATGTCGGGGTGGATCTGATCGGCAGGGAAAGTAAATCCCCGATAACAGAATTATGTGTTGAAGCCTCAAACGAGTTAATTGAAGAAGCGCTATCATTTATGACCAGAGAACGCATCATATCCAAGCTAAATTCAAACGCAAAACTGATTTCTATCTGCACATTCAAGGACGGGATAATCGAAAAAATACACAATAGCCCCGATCTTGTTTTTGGAGAATTGAGTATGAGTCTCATTGAAAACGAACCCATCACGACGATGAACCATTTAAAATCATTGGCATTAAAAATAGCTTTCGCCAAAGGTCTGCAGGCTCCGTCACTTGATTGGGAAGGCACAGAAACCACATTAAAAAAATTACCGGATCAATTTTTTGATTAATATGGGAGAAATGGTTTGCGAATCGCCTTAATTACCTCCTGGCCTATGGATGAAAGAATCGGCAGTGGTGTGGTACGGATGTTTCGGGGTTTAAATGAGGGATTCAAATCCAACGGACATCAAAGTATAATCGTTCACCCTGATTATGATGAATCAGATCCGCTGAAACTGGCAAATCGCAGGCTTGAATATAACCGGCGGCTTAGGGATAAAAAATTTTCGGATTATGATCTGATAATCGCCAGTGATTTTGACGGTTTTGCATTATCGGGTGATGCGCTGAACCGATTTGTCGTGATCAGCGCCGGTTTGATGACCGAGCTGGTGGAATTTGAGGAAGGCCGGCAAAAAAAGATCATCAGGCATCTGTCCTGCCGCGAAAAACAAAATATGATGCAGGCTCAAAAAATCTTAACACCATCGAAGTATTGCGCTGAGGCGGTAACCCGGTTGTACGGCATCCCCAAAGAAAAAATATATCAGGTCCCGCTCGGTATTAATTTTAATGAATGGGATCACTATCTCAGTAATTTCAAAGTGGTGGCGAAGAAAGGCATCAATATTTTATGCGTGGCGCGCCAATACCGGCGCAAGGGAATCAACGATCTTCTACTGGCGTTCTCCATGGTGCTGAGAACGGTGCCTGATGCTTCACTGGCGATTGTCGGCGGCGGGCCGGATGAGGAACGAAACAAACAATATGTTCAGGAACTCGGGCTCAGCGATGCGGTTAAATTTTACGGTGACGTGCTGAACAGGGCGGTAATGGCTTCTTTTTATAAAAAAGCTGATATATTCTGCCTGCCGAGTTATCATGAAACATTCGGTCTTGTTTTTCTTGAAGCAATGGCCGCCGGATTACCGGTTGTCGCGTATTCATCAACGGCTGTTCCGGAATTAATTACATCCGATGAAGGGATTCTTTGTGAAAAAGGAAATATTAATACATTAGCCTATCGTTTGATTGATCTTTGCAAAAATGTAACAAAACGTGAACAATTAGGATCGGGCGGCATCAAAAAGGCGCAGTTTTATAAATGGGAAACAACATCCGCGAAAATTGCGGAACTTTGCGCCTAAAAAGAGTCCGGACAGAGGGAAAGGAACCTAAAATTCTAATGGAACATAAATTAACGATAAGCAAAAAATTTGAATTTTCCGCCAGCCATCGATATTGGAGAGAAGACTGGTCGAAAGAAGAAAATACCCGTCAGTTTGGTCTTTGTACAAGCCCATACGGCCATGGCCACAATTATGAACTTCATGTGACGATCAGCGGAAAAATTGATGAAAGAACCGGAATGCTCATCAATTTAACGGATTTGAAAAAAACAGTAAAAACAATCATTGAACAGTTTGATCATAAGTTTTTAAATTTGGATACTCCTTATTTTAAGGATATAATCCCAACGACCGAAAATATAGCCCTTGTGCTTTTTCGGTTAATTGATGAAAAAATATCGGGAAGTAATGATATCAGGCTGGAACGGATCCGGTTATATGAACGACACGATCTTTACGCGGATGTCCGGAGGGGTATATAATGACTCCGGAAGTAAGCCTGAGCCGTTCATATATATTTAGCGCCGCGCATCGTCTGCATTCATCCGATTTATCAGAATCTGAAAATATTGATGTTTATGATAAATGTAATAACTTTAACGGACATGGGCATGATTATACCCTGGAAGTAACCGTGACGGGTAAACCGAATCCCAATACGGGTATGATTATTCCTTTACCATTATTGGATGAAGCTGTAAATTCACTGTTAAAAGAAATGGATCACCGGCATCTTGATAAAGAGGTCCGGTATTTTAATACCCATATATCCACCGGGGAAATTATTATTCAGTATTTATGGCATGAACTGGACAGAAGACTTCCGGCCGGAAAGCTTTATCATATAAAGCTATGGGAAACCAATAACAATTATTTCGAGATTGGAAAGGAGAATATATAATGGAAGGTATGGAAGGGGCGGTAAAAAATATTCTGATGGATATCGGTGAGGATCCGTCCCGTCAAGGTTTGCAGAGGACGCCGTTTCGTGTGGCAAAAATGTACCGCGAGGTGACTAAAGGGTACAAAATGGATCCCGAAAAGCTGATTAACGGAGCGATCTATGATGTAAAATACGATGAGATGGTTGTTGTGGCGAATATTGAATATTATAGTTTGTGTGAGCATCATCTTCTGCCTTTTTTTGGTGTGGCACACGTTGGTTACATTCCGAATGGAAAAGTGGTGGGATTAAGCAAAATTCCCCGGCTGGTTGAGATGTTCGCGAGGCGGTTGCAGGTGCAGGAAAATATGACCCAGCAGATCGCGGACACGATCAATTATTATCTTAATCCGCAGGGAGTTGGGGTTGTCGTCGAGGGGCAGCATATGTGCATGATGATGCGTGGTGTGCAGAAAGATCAAGCTAAAATGATTACGTCGGCGATGATTGGTGATTTTAAAGAGGATGAAAAGACCAGGTCAGAATTCCTTCATTTAATCAGGAGTGAACGTGTTACCGGTTTCTAAATTAGCGATTGTAACCGGCGCCAGCCGGGGTATTGGGGCAACCATCTCAAGAGTTCTTGCCGAGCATGGTATGGGTGTATTAATGTTGGCAAGATCCGAGCAGGGGCTGAGCGATGTTTCAGACTATATCCAGGCCGAAGGCGGATATCCGTTTGTTCTGCCTGTTGATTTAAGTATGGCCTCTGATGTTGAAAAAGTAGTACGATTTGTGGATCAGTTCGAAGGCGATTTGACAACGGTCGTTCATAATGCCGGTGTTGCGCGGGTTGGTAGAATTGAGGATTTGTCCCTTGCCGATTGGAGGCGTGTGCTGGATATGAATCTGACCGCGCCATTTATGCTGACACAAAAGCTGATACCAAAAATGAAAGCGGGCGGTCAGTTCATCTTTATAAATTCGGTCGCCGGGAAAAGCGCTTTCCCTGAATGGGCCGCGTACAGCGCGTCAAAATTCGGTCTTCGGGCTTTTGCGGACACTCTGCGTCAGGAAGTAAAATCAAAAGGCATCCGTGTAACTACCATTTTTCCATCCGCGGTCGATACAAAACTCCATGATGAGCTTCCCTATGACTGGGACAGGTCAAAGATGATGAAATCGGTGGATGTGGCGAATGCCGTTGTATATTGCATCAAACAGCCTGCTGCAATTAATATCAATGAAATTGATATGGAAAATATGGCGGGAACATTCTGAGTTAGGATAAAAAAAGCCCGGCGCGATTATTCGGCCGGGCTTTTTTATTTATGGTACCTTCGGAAGATCTTTAATGGCATTAAGTGCCCGTTCAATCTCCTCTTCAGGGAGGACATGATCGATCAGTTGTTTGTCGAAATACCGGTCGTACGATGCCATGTCAAAGTGTCCGTGTCCGCTGAGATTAAACAGAATCGTTTTCTCTTTTCCCTCTTCACGCGCTTTAACCGCTTCGTCAATTGCCGCTTTCACCGCATGTGCTGATTCAGGAGCGGGGATAATTCCTTCCGCGCGAGAAAATGTAATGGCCGCGTCAAAAACTTCCAGCTGCTGATAGGCGCGGGCGCTTATAATACCTTCATGATGGAGCTGACTCACCAATGGCGCCATTCCATGATAGCGCAAACCTCCGGCATGAATGGCAGGGGGAACGAAATCGTGTCCCAGTGTATGCATAGCTACCAGAGGTGTTAGTTGAGCGGTGTCTCCGAAATCATAAGCATAAGGTCCGCGGGTCAGCGTCGGGCAGGAAGAGGGCTCAATAGCAAGGATATCAATATTTTTACCGTTTATTTTATCGCGGACAAATGGAAACGATAAACCGGCAAAATTGCTACCCCCTCCCACACAGCCGATAATGACATCAGGATAATCATTGACCATAGCCATTTGCTTCAATGCTTCTTCACCGATGATGGTTTGATGCATCAAGACATGATTCAAAACGCTTCCTAGCGCATAGTTTGTATCCTGACGGGTTGCGGCTTCTTCCACCGCTTCGCTGATGGCGATTCCAAGGCTCCCCGGTGAATCGGGATTCTTCTCAAGAATCTGTCTGCCGGAATTGGTTTCATTGCTTGGGCTGGGAATTACCGTTGCTCCCCAGACATGCATCATAGATCTTCTGAACGGTTTCTGCTCGTAACTTACCCTTACCATGAACACTTTGCATTCCAGCCCGAAATAACTGCAGGCGAGCGCGAGCGCGCTGCCCCATTGGCCGGCTCCGGTTTCGGTGGACAGTCGTTTGATGCCCGCTTGTTTATTGTAATATGCCTGAGCTATGGCCGTATTAGGTTTGTGACTCCCGGCCGGACTGACGCCCTCGTATTTGTAATAAATGCGGGCAGGTGTTTTAAGTTTTTTTTCCAGGCTTTTTGCTCGTATGAGAGGTGACGGCCTCCATTGAAGATAAATATTTAAAATTTCTTCCGGTATCGGAATAAACTGTTGAGTTGAAACTTCCTGTTCGATCAGTGACATGGGGAAAAGAGGCGCTAAATCCTGCGGGCCGATCGGCTGCCTGGTGCCGGGATGCAAAGGCGGTTTAGGCGGCGTCGGAAGATCCGCGCAGATGTTGTACCATTCCCGTGGTATTTCATCTTCTTTGAGTAATATTTTGATTTTTTCCATAAATGATTTCCCCCTTCTATAATAATGATTTTTTTCAGCCATTGAATTCAATTTATTAAAAACGTGGAGCTTTAAAGGATAACGCCGTCTGTTATTAAAATATTCGGAACAGAGAGATGGACCATATCAAAACTTGTCGGTAAAATCATTTAGCGAATTCATAAGAGCGCTGCCATAATAAAAATATCCAAACATTCAGTGGGGGATTGATGTTTTATCTCACAAATCAAACAAAAAAGCGGACTAATTTTATTGTATGGTTAATGTTCGCGGATAGCTGTGGGGATATTTAATGTTACTTTGTTTAAATCCGCCGCAGATTATCTTTCATTTTGCCTTAACCATTCCAGTACAGTGAGGAAATGATCATCAACAGCGTCTTTGTGGGTTAACATGCTGATATGGTCATAATCATGCCGGTTTCCATCGGCTTTTGAAAGTATGAGTTGTTTTGAGATGTGTTTGCCCGATTCATTCATAAAATCCCGGACATCATCGGGATGCCCCAGACACCGATCATTGAGCGCGGCAAGATATAAAGCCGGCGGTAAGGAAAAATTTGCAATCGCCCGGCTGTAATCAAAATTGTCATCCGTATCCCGCCATGGCGAACGTTTTACCCATAATTTGCTTTGACGGTGTGATTTAGCCGATTCGTCATCTGACCCTATTCCGTACTTTTTAGCCGGAAGATAGCCGTAGAATTTTACGAGTAATCCGCAAAAGCCCTTCCAGATTAAATCAATTTTAAAAAGTCGGTGTAAATTCCATACCCGCACATTTCGTTTTACCCCAAAATATACCAGCGAGCGGACCAAACGGCGATGACGGTTAAATCTTGCCAGATAAGATGAGAGTAATACCCCTCCCCATGAGTGAGCTATCCAGTGCTGGGGTATTTCTCCGCGAATCCGTACAATCTGGTTGATAAAGGCCGGGATATCTTCAGTGATGTTTTCGGTTTGACCATAAGCCGATTTTTGGCTTACCGCCGGTCTGCTGAAACCGTGGCCGCGAAGATCGGCGATATAAACGTCATATCCTGCTTTTGCCAGAAAGGAAGCCAGGCCCTTGCCGGAATCACTATAAAATATTCGTCCGTTTTCGATGGCGCCGTGGAGCATAAATACCGGTATGCCGGCAGGATTCTGATATATTCGTTTTAAATGGAGCGTATCGGTTTGGGTAACTCTGATAAAATATGATTCCTGACTCAGCGGATTTTGGCTCATCATAAAGGGATCTGCAGTTTAACTGGGTATCTATTGAAAGAAATGGAAAACCCCTCTCATCCGGAAACGGGAGGGGTTTTGAATATAATAAAAATATTATTGTTTATCGAGGATAATCTCGATTTCATCCATAATCCTGTTCATTTTC
>JBFXGD010000057.1:0-20208 GCA_050178385.1 Calditrichaceae bacterium | reverse complement strand
ATGGATCCTACTCCTATATTAAAATTTATTTTTATCCAAAAAAGTCTGCAGAATAAAAACTGCAGCAATCTGATCTACTTTTTCTTTGTTTCGGCTTGGTTTTTTTCCGACAGCATGAAGTGTCTGATGCGCCATCTGTGTTGTCAGACGTTCATCTACTCTGATGATCTCCACACTAAGTAACGTAGATAACTGATCCGCTATTTCTGTTATTTCAGATGTTTTTTTTGACGCTGTTCCCTTCATGGTAAAAGGTATGCCGATGACAATACGGTCAACATTCTGCTCACTGATTATTTTTTTAATTTCTGATGCCAGGTGTTGAACACCTTGCCATTGAAGGGTCATTAAAGGATGAGCAAACATCCCCAGCCCGTCACTGATAGCCACTCCGACACGGCGTTCCCCTAAATCAAGACCTAAAATTTTTTTCATAATTTTGTTTTCCCGGTACTAATAAAATAATCAGGCGTACAAGTTAATTAATTTAAACAACTTTTCAAAATATGATGACTGCAGATCAATGTCGTTATCTGAACACCTGATATTGTCGGAATTACGATTTATATAATTTATGAAATAAAAAAAGGGATTGGACAATCCCTTTATTAAGCGTTGGATATTGCTCTTTACTTATGAAAAAATCTTATTCAGAAAAAATTATTAACTCTTTTGGGATATAGGATTTTTTAAAACATCTTTTAATAATTTTCCGGCTTTAAAGTGTGTTTTTCGTCTTGCAGGAACATAAATGATGTCACCGGTTCTCGGATTCCGCGCTTTTGGCTTTGGCTTGGTTTTTTTGACTTCGAAAACACCAAAATCTCTTATTTCAATCCTAATCTCGGGATCGGCTTCGCTCAGTATTTTTCTTATGACCGTAAAGACGGCATCGACAAATTTCTCAGCAGTATAGATTTTCTCATTGAGTTCCTGAGCAGTCCGCTTAGCCACGTCTTTTTTCGTAACCGTCCTCATCCACACGTCCTCCATAAGACAAAAAGCAGTTAAATTGACTTAATTACTTATTTAACATAAACATACAACTTCAAAATGTTCAAATCAAGAACTAAGTTTAATAATCTATAATAGATATTAGACTTATGCTAGTTTTTTTCATGGTTAAACATCATCGATATACCTGATCAATCATATTATTCGGCTTCTATTCGGTAATCTTTATCAATTAATTTATAAGTGGAATATTCACCAGCATTTATGGTCTCTACTTCATTAACCGTTTTAATTCATCCAGTTTTTTCAAAGCTTCTATTGGCGTCATATTGTTGAGATCCATCTTTTTTAACTCTTTCTCAACTTTCGATGGTTGAAGACCGGAGAAAAGAGTCAATTGATTTGCATCGACATCTCTGCCGCTTTGCCTCTTCGCCAGACGAGGTTTCCTTGAATGCGGTGTCAGTTCATTTGCCTCAAGATTGGTCAGAATTTCCCGCGCGCGTTCAATCAGGGCAGAAGGAAGCCCCGCCATTTGAGCCACATATATTCCGTAAGAATTATCTGTTCCACCGGGAACGATCTTCCTTAGAAAAACGACCTGATCTTCCCACTCTTCCACGGCAACATTGTAATTTTTTATGCGTGGATAGATCAATGCGAGTTCTGTCAGCTCATGATAATGAGTCGCGAATAGTGTCTTTGAGTGGAGTTTCTCGCTGTTTGTGATATACTCAGCGACAGCCCAGGCAATTGAAAGTCCGTCGAACGTACTGGTGCCTCTGCCAATCTCATCAAGTAGAATAAGACTTTTTGGGGTCGCGTTATTTAATATATTGGCTGTCTCATTCATTTCGACAAGAAACGTGCTCTCACCCCTGGCCAAATTATCCGAGGCGCCCACCCGTGTAAAGATTCTGTCAACGATTCCCAGGGTAGCTTTTTCCGCGGGTACAAATGAACCGATCTGCCCCATCAGTACGATCAAACCAACCTGACGGATAAATGTGGACTTACCTGACATATTGGGACCTGTAATAACCCATAACTGTTCGTTTTCAGTATCCAGAATTGTGTCATTCGCGATAAAATCATCCCCCGGTGGAAGATTCTTTTCAACAACCGGATGACGGCCCCCGGTAATTCTGATTTCCCGGCTGTCAGTTATTTCGGGGCGAATGTAATTGTTATTAAAAGCGGCCGCAGCAAAGCTCAAATAGCAGTCCAGTTCGGACACCAGACGGCTGTTCTTTTGAATCGGTTCGATATAACCGGATACACTTGAACGAATCTCCTGGAAAAGTTTGTATTCCAGCTCATTGATTTTTTCCTCAGCGCCAAGGATCTTATCTTCCCATTCCTTTAGCTCAGGCGTAATGTAACGCTCCGCGTTTACAAGCGTTTGCTTGCGGATAAATGTTTCCGGTACTTTATCCTTATGAGCATTGGTCACTTCAAGATAATAGCCAAAAACTTTATTATAATTAATTTTAAGTGAAGGGATTTTAGTCTTTTTTCGTTCATCTTCCTGGTATCTGATCAGCCAGTCTTTTCCATGTTCGGAAATATCTCTCAGCTCATCAAGTTCCTTGTTATATCCCGTCTTTATTAAACCACCTTCCTGAATCGTGAGCGGCGGGTTCTCCGTTATGGCATCTCCGATGATGTCTGTTAATTCCTTCAGTGGTTCGAGTGAAATAAAAGTTTCTTCAATTTTTTTTAATCCGCTTCCCGAGATTATTTCCTTAACCGGAGAAATTGTTTCCAGGGAGCTGCTCAGATTCAGAAGATCTCTGCCGTTTGCCCTGCCGGTGACAATTTTTCCCAAAAGCCGTTCCATGTCATAAATTCTTTTTAATTCAACAATCAGATCATCACGAACTTTCCGATGATCAAACAGTTCGCTTACAACATCATGCCGATTTATAATTTCTTTTTTGTCCAATAAGGGCTGCTGAAGCCATTGTTTGAATAGTCTGGCGCCCATGGGTGTGACAGTATGATCCAGAACGGTAAGCAGAGTATTTCCTCTGCCTGTGGCGGCCATCGACTCAGCAAGCTCAAGGTTCCGCCTGGTGCTTTCATCAAGAACCATATAATTTGAAAGATTTGAGACCTGCAGCTGAATAAAGTGTTCCAGCCTGGTCTTATAATTTTCCTGCAGATAATGTATGACCGCTCCCGCTGCTGTAACTCCCACGGTCATCTCATCACAACCAAATCCTTTTAAAGAGTGTGTTTTAAAATGATTTACCAGAACATCATAAGCGTAATCACGTGAAAATATCCAGTCATCACGTTTGGTATACATCGATGAAAGATGATGATTTGTCAACTGAAATATTGTCTCATAATTTTTAATTGAACTCAATATTTCCTTTGGCTGGAATCGAATAAGTTGCTCAAGCAAAGTTTTCTTATTGAATTCACTGACCATAAAGGTTCCCGTCGAAACGTCCGCAATTGCCAGACCACAGACATCATCTGAAAAATCAACGGCTACCAGGAAATTATTTTTTTTGCTGTCAAGTAACTTGTCAGATAAAGTCGCCCCCGGAGAAGCGATCTCAACAACTTCCCTCTTAACGATGCCTTTCGCGAGTTTCGGGTCTTCCACCTGTTCACAAATGGCCACCCGCAGACCGGCGTTTAACAATTTTGGAAGATAGTTATCCAAAGCATGATATGGAAATCCCGCGAGAGGCACATCCGCGGCTTTCCCGTGGGCTCTTTTGGTGAGAGCAATGCCGAGAGTTTTTGCAAGCGCTTTTGCGTCATCATAGAATGTCTCATAGAAATCACCCATACGATAGAGCAAAAGAACGTCTTTATAATCCGCTTTGATGCTCAGATACTGATCCATCAGAGGGGTCGTTTTAACATTTTTTTTTGTCATTTGATTCAGATCGATTAATTGTGAAGGGATACAATCGGCAGACTAAAATAAAAGGTACTTCCTTTGCCCGGAGTGCTGTTGAACCAAACTTCACCTTTATGCAGCGATATAATTTCTTTGCAGATCGCCAGCCCCAGTCCGGTGCCTTTTAGCGAAGCGTCTTTTCCCGCTTCGGTTTGCTCATACTTGTTGAACACCTTATTTTGTTCATCAACCGGTATTCCGACTCCATGATCTTTTACCCATACCTGTACTTCTGTCTCACCTTCTCCCGTAAGCTCATTGCGCTTTTTACTAAGTTTGCTGCCTATCTCAATTTTTCCACCCATATCCGTAAATTTCAGAGCATTGCTGATATAGTTTGAAATGACCTGTTCAATGCGCAGTTTATCAAATTTCATGAGTGAAATTTTTGAATCAAGACTTAGTTTCATTTCAATATTTTTGTTCTCCGCCAAAACAAGATGCTGGGCGTAGGCGGACTCAATCAACATATTGAGAGACTGTACTTCATTCTGAAGTTTAAATTTACCCGCTTCAAGTTTTGATGCGGTTAGAAAATTATCTATAAGCTTCAGTACCTTATACACATTTTCTCTGGCGATGGTAAGAAGCTCTTCCTGCTCTGTCGTAATTTTCCCGACCACCTGGTTTCGCACAATATCGATATATCCCTGAATTATATTTAATGGGGAACGCAAATCATGCACGATCATTGAATTAAAATCCGCCTTAAGCCGTTCAAGCCTTCTTTGCGGTCTCTGATCAGATAAAACACCAAGGAAACCAACCTTGTTAGATAGCTGATAGTAAGGAGTCAGGTAAATTCTTAGAGGAATAAATTCATTTTCATTGTCAAGGAGTTCAATTTCAATACCGGAAACGCTGATTTGGGCTGTTTTCCCTGATCCGCTACCATCCGAGTTAAGGATCTCGAGAAGATTTTTTTCCAATTCAGCTGTTGTTTTATCAGAACAGAGATCCAGAATGTTCTGACCAATTAGATTTTCAATCTTCCTGTATTTTAATAATTTCGCGAAGCTTTTATTTGTATATAATATCTCACCCTTCATGTTACAGGTGATCAAACCCATCGTCATTGTTTCGGCCAATAATCTGTATTTCAGCTCGGATGATTTTAAATTCTCGTATAATTCAGCATTTTCAAGCGCTACAGCCGCCTGATTGGCAAAATATTCGAGACTGCGGACTTTATCTTCTGTAGGTCTTAGTCTTTCAACAGGATCATTAACCGCTATCACTCCGAGCTCCCTGCCCCGGCTTTGAATCGGAATAAACAGCCAGTCCAGATCATTCCATTCTTTACCGATAGTCAACTCAAAATGTCTGCTCAGTGAAGGGCGGATTCTGTCATCATCATAATTATGATCATAAAAATATGAATTACTGATCTCAAAACATCGGTCCTTAAAGACAGAATACATGGAATCCGGATATTCTTCCTTTAGCTTCTTTTTAGCCTGTTCCTGAAGTCCGAATACACAAGCAGTTTCATATTTTCCCTGGTAAGGATCTTTCCTGTCCAGCACAATAATATTCCAGCCGAGAGTTCTTCTTATAGCCGATGCTATATTTGTAAGCAATTCGTTGATATCTTTTTCCAGCGTGAGTTCTTTTCCGAGTTCAAACACTCTGTCAAGCTGTTTTATTGTTTGCTGAGCATGGCGGATCAGCCTGCTTTCCATCAGAACATCTGTCGCTTTCTGAATAAGCTGCTCCGCGTCACGGATCGATGTGCCGGCGAATTTTCTGACTGGATTCTCGTCACCGATCAGAAAAAACCCTTTTATCTCATTTCCAATTTTTAAGGTAAACAGCACAATAGAGCTATACTTTCCGCCTCCGAGTGAAGCCATATTTTCCAAATCCGGGGCTACTGTTTCGCTCAGATTATAGTAAACATTCATTTCCTTATTCTGTAAATATTTTTCAAATGTGGGATAATCTTTGACCAGAAGAACCGGAGGTTTATCATTCTCAAAAAGATTATTATCATTTTGCTTTGTATAGCAGTATTGTGGGTACAGGAAACGGAAACCTTCATTATAATTGAAATAAATGCACATATTCGCGTTCAATTGCTTCAATAACTGCCGACTCATGTAGTTGAAGATTTCATTTTCATTGAGTCTCTGAAACAGATTCTGAATATCCGCTGTGGATTCCCGTTGCGGCGCTCTTCCTGAGAATAATTTTCTCAAATTAAGTATTCTGTAAGCAAGTGATGTACTAAGATTGGCTAACTGATCAAATTGCATATCACTTAATGTGTTTTTTTCATTGACACCAATCAGCGTTAATCCAATTTGTCTTTCCATAGCACGATGCGGAAACTGATAAAATACTGCTGGATTCAATCCAACTGTCACGAAAAAGTTAAGTATATATTGATCAGAAATACGGTCCGCCGCAATACCCGGGTTTGAAAAGAAATATTGCTGCCAGATAGGATGATCAAACAATGTTTTATTGATATCCGTTTCCCTGGGATTTAGGGGTATAACATTCTTAAAATCGTATTGTTTCGTTGTTGAATTATAGATTAGAGTTATTACAAATTCAGGGCGCAACGTGTTCATAATGAAGTCATCGTACAATTCACATAACCGGTTTAAATCCTGAGTAATAATAAGATTATGCTGTAATTCCGCAATATTTTGAAGACCCTTTATCTCACGGTTGTAGCGTTTCAGCCTGCGGCTGTTATTTAGATGAAATCTGATTTTTGCCTTTAAATCTACAAGGCTTCCGGAATCACTTGCTATTTCACTGATACCATTTTTTTCAATCTCTATCCGGTCATATAATTCCAAATCACTGATCAGCGCGATGATTGGTATTTCAGAACCCACTGAACCTGATTGTATTTTTCGGATGATCGCTTTTGACTGAGAAGATAAGGATTCCCCCCACAGTATTATGTCCGGGTTCATGCTGCGGGTGAGATCATAGGATGCTTCCGTATTACTGGCCACAATGACCGCAAACCCGGTCTCGCGCAGATATTCGGTTATTCGTTCACGAACAATCGGATTTTTATGAAGAATTAATACCTTATCTTTATAAATCATAACCCACTTTATATATTTTTTGCTTTCCGGTTTCTATAATATATTTCTGCTATTCCCTCAAGGCTCAGATAAGTATCCACAACGTCAATCGCATCGGTTCTTTTGCTTATAACTCTGGAAAGACCTCCAGTGGCGATAACTTTTGTATCGCTCCCCAACTCTTCTTTAAGTTGTCTCGTCAATCCCTCAATGATATGAACCGTACCATATAAAATTCCGATTTGTATACTCTCTTCGGTCGTACTGCCTATTACTTTTTCCGGAAAATGAAGTTCAACCCTGGGCAGCTTTGCGGCACGTAGATGCAAAGCGTTTATGGATGTTTCAATGCCGGGAGAAATAACACCGCCAATATAATCACCATTGGCATCAATACAGTCAAATGTAGTCGCGGTGCCAAAATCGATAATAATTAACGGTTTGCCGTACTTATGAACCCCCGCCACGGCGTTGCTCAGCCGGTCGGCACCAACTGTAGCCGGGTCACGGTATTTAACTCTGAGTCCCAGATCGAGTGTCGCGTCTATTATGAGCGGTTTATGCTTTAGGTATCTTTGGCTCATTTCTGAATATATTGAAGTCAGATCGGGTACAACTGATGAAATACAAACCCCTTCAACATCATTTATGTTGTAGCCTTTCTGATTAAAAAAGAAACTCAGCAATCCGCCGATTTCATCCTCAGTACGCATTAAATTAGAAGTAATCCGCCAATGGTTGACCAATGTTTTTTCATGGATTAGCCCAACAACGGTATGGGTATTTCCGATATCAATGACTAAAATCATACCTTAAGAATTTCTCCGCTGTGAAGAGTTTTTAGTTCGTCGTTATGCAATCTGTAAATTAATAGCCCATTTTCATTAATGTCATGAAAAGTACATTCAGTCGTGCCATCCGGCGTTTTAATCTTTATTTTCTGACCGAACTGGTCGCAATGTCTTTTCCACTCAGATACTACGTTATTATAATTTGTTCTCTCTAGCTCGAGATATCTTTTTTCGAATAAATTCAAAAAATGACTGACAAAGTCTTCAATTTGTATCGTTTTTTTAGAGTTTTCTGCGATCGAAGTGGCAATATCTCTTATTTCAACCGGCATTTTTGCAAACGTTGTGTTTATATTCAAACCAAAACCGATGACAAGCGTTTCCACTTTCTTATCACGTAAAATAGATTCCGCCAGTATTCCTGCTAATTTTTTGCCTTGTACAAGCAAATCATTCGGCC
The DNA here is from genome assembly GCA_050178385.1 of Calditrichaceae bacterium. Taxonomy (GTDB): domain Bacteria; phylum Calditrichota; class Calditrichia; order Calditrichales; family JBFXGD01; genus JBFXGD01. The sequence continues at coordinate 12,036 of JBFXGD010000057.1, read as the reverse complement.
ATTTGACAGATATATCCGGAATAGAAATTTTGCGCGATTTTAAGAAAGATTGAATTGCTTCAATAAGAATAACAGCCGAGGCAAGCGTAATTTTCTGTACAGTATCAATCAACATTTCCGGTCTGACGATTATACTCAGAAGCATATTTTCACCCGGATTTGCAAACCAATGCCGATCGAACCGCCCTTTTCCTCCAGTCTGGAAACCTGCGCAAACAACCGTCCCTTCGGGAGCCCCCTCCTTCGCTAATTTTAACGCGTATTTATTGGTTGATTCTGTTTCTTCCAGGAAAATAAAATTCTCACCGACAATTCCTGTAGTGAGATTCGTTTTTATACGATCCGCATCAAGCATGATTTCTCCGAATCAATCCTTCCCGGATTGGCTCTGATTTCACTTTTTAATTTAATATAAATATCATAAATAACAATAGCTAAATTTATAAACGAATTAAATTTAGATCAATTAATTAATAAATTTACGGGGTGATAAATATTTCATTTTTTTTGAAATCGACCTCCTGAATCGGACAGTTTAAATATATTTGGACAGTGATCGAATCCGTATTAAAAAGCAGTATGTCCGGAACCTCGAATGCTCCAAATTCAGTCCGCTTAAAAAGTGATTTTAACTCTCCTGCTTAAATGTTTTCGAAGACCCGTTTATCAGGCAGACCTACTTGTTAATCTGGATAAAATAGTTTATTTACCCGGTGATGACGGTATGGGCCAAAGAAACCGTCCGTCTTTTATATAACTTTCAATTTGCCGGATACTTTGTTCAGCTTTTCTGTCCACTGATTCTTCTGTATTAAAAGCGTTGTGCGGTGTTAAAATTACATTCTCAAAATTTGCCAGATCGAGTATGGCTTTTACTTCAGGATTGTCACTTTTTTTCTTATTTCTCAATGTAAAGGCTAATGCGCTTTCATGATTGTACACATCAAGAGCTAGTCCTCCCAGGTGATTTTCATCCATTAACCGTATTAAATCACCGGCCGGGGATAATTCTCCTCTCGCTATATTTACAAAAATAACACCCGGTTTTGATTTTTTCATCAAAGAATAATTAAAATAAGCCCTGTTTTGATCTGTCAGATTCATGGCGCTTACAATTACGTCCGCGTTTGCGATACCATCCCGGATTTCCACATACGATATATCATTGTGTTTTTTTACGATATCCACACCCAGCACATTCATCCCCAGTCCACGACCAATCCGGGCCACTTCATGGCCGATATTTCCCACACCGACTACAAGCAGTGTTTTCTTCTCACATTCATATCCGGTCAGTCCGTCACGATGAAAACTCTTAAACTGCCTTATCTGGAGCGGTAATTTCCGCAAAAGAGACATCCACAGGAGCATAGCCTGTTCCGCTACAGCCCTGTTGCAATATAGGGGCAGATAACCGCAATCGGCGCTCGTTTCCGATTTAATTTTATAATCTGTCAGATGATCGTAACCCGTGCTTCTGGAGAGTATCCCTTTAAGTAAGGTAGCCCAGGAAACCGGAATAATCGATTGCGTACGAATACTAATTATCGGTGCCGCGGGCATATTTTGACCGTATTCCTGTATCGTTTTCCACGTAAAACCGGCTTTGATATCCGGATTCAGATATTGTTTTATTGCTTCAGCTTCCTCTTCAAACGCTTCGTAGAAAATAACATCCACTTCAATTCCTCACACTTCATTCAGTTCCGCTATTCAAATCTATGACATAAAATTAAATTCGAAATCACAAGGGACTCAATAACCATCCAATGGAAACCGGATAAAATCTTTAATACCGCCGTTTAGTCTGATGATTCGAAAAACTGTATCCAATTGATTGCTATTCAAATGTCACCGGAAACATCTTAAATAGTTTTAATCAGATCAAGGAATCGTTTGTACGGAATGGCGGTTAGACTCTCTGCTTTCACAGCCCCTTTGCTCATTGTAATCATCGAGACCTTGGCTGCTATTTCTTCATCGGGAGCTTCATAAATATCCATAAAATCATATGGACCAAGCAAGGCGTAGTGATCAATCCATTTCACTTCCGGACATTTCTCGTTTACGGTGTGAATCCAGTCACGACCGATTGATTCACGGGTTTTGGCATCTCCCAGAACCTGGGGCGCAAGTTTTGTCAATAAAACATAAGTCGGCATAGCCCGCCTCCTTTTTGTTTAAGGATACCCGGCTAAGACCTCCATGTTCATACAGTCTTCCCTGCTTCGAAGAAAAGACGAAAATACAGCTATATCAATGAAACTAATTGGTTTAATCAAACAAGGCAAAATAAAAATTAATTATGTGTCACACCGCCCTTCTGAATTATCTTTTGAGAGAATTCTCAAACAATTTGAGCAGATAATCCGCGGCGGCGGCTGGCGGAATATTTCCCGCCATCACATCATCTTCCATTTTTTTCATCACCTTCTCCACTTCCGGATGATGAAGGAAAAGATGCTTAAGCTGTTCCTGAACCAGAGAGTTCATCCAGTCCCTTGCCTGCAATCGGCGTCGCCTTTCAAAAACACCTGAAGCATTTGTGACTTCGCGAAACTCTTCAATCATGTTCCAAATTTCAGAAATTCCCTGGCCCGTTATAGCCGAGCAGGTATGTACTCTCGCTTCCCACCCTTCTGTGGCTGGTTCCTGATAATGCAGCGCCATGGCAAAGTCCTGCTTCGCCGCCTCAGCCCGGGATTTATTGTCTCCGTCGGCCTTATTTATTAAAACGGCATCCGCGATCTCCATAACTCCTTTTTTGATGCCCTGAAGCTCATCACCCGCCCCGGCGATTTGCAGTAAAAGGAAAAAATCAACCATCGAGCGTACGGTGATTTCACTTTGCCCAACACCAACGGTTTCTATCAGAAGCACATCATATCCGGCTGCTTCACAAACCAGCATTGTTTCCCTTGTTTTGCCGGCTACACCTCCCAAGGTTCCCCCGGAAGGAGATGGACGAATAAAACTGCCCGGATTCCTTGACAGTTTCTCCATTCTGGTTTTGTCACCGAGAATACTGCCTTTTTTGATGCTGCTGCTTGGATCAATCGCCAAAACAGCTACCCGGAAACCTTGTTCAATCAGGTATATTCCAAGTGATTCAATGAAAGTGCTTTTTCCGGAGCCGGGAACACCGGAAATGCCAATACGAATTGATTTTCCTGTATGGGGAAGTAATTGTTTCAGCACTTCTCTCGCCTGCTCTTTATGAGTTTGCGCATTGCTTTCAACCAGTGTAATCGCCCGGCCCAAAACAGTACGGTCGCCGTTAAGAACCCCTTTAACATAGTCTTCAGTGTTTAGGGATTTACGGGCATGAACAGCATTTTCGGATCTTTTATCCGAATTACCTGACATTCCGTCATGTCCTCCTTCAACACCCCCGACCACGTTTGAAGCAAACGATTCATCCGGATTGACCGGAGCCCATTCAGGCTTTTGCTTTTTTGGAGTCATTGACTCTCGCCTTCTGTCTCATGGTATGATGGAATTATACTTCAATTAATGTAAGATCACTAAAATTATTAAACAAATCAATTTTTACGAACCTGAATTATGAGGGATAAGCGCAAATTGCAGATATTAATTAAAAAAGGCGAACCATTGTCCGCCTTTTTTGAAAAAATCATTTTACTGAAACACTTTACCGGATTCGCCTGAATAATTCATCCAGCACTTTTTGCGCGGCAACCGGAACGATCGTTCCCGGGCCGAATATGGCGGAAGCGCCATTCTCTCTCAGAAATTCATAATCCTGGGCCGGAATAACCCCGCCCGCGACAACCATGATATCTTCCCGTCCGAGTTTTTTTAATTCATCCATCAGCTGCGGCAGAAGTGTTTTGTGTCCCCCGGCGAGTGAGCTCATCCCGATCACATGAACATCGTTCTCAATTGCCTGACGGGCAGTTTCTTCAGGTGTCTGAAACAACGGCCCTATATCCACATCAAAACCAAGATCGGCGAAGGCGGTGGCAATCACTTTCGCGCCCCGGTCATGTCCGTCTTGTCCCATCTTGGCGATCAGTATCCTTGGACGCCGGCCTTCAATTTTTTCAAATTCATCTGCTGAGTCACGTACTTTTTTCACATCATCCTCATCTGAATATTCTTTACTGTAAACGCCTGAAATGGATCGGATCGTTGCTTTATGCCGGCCAAACGCTTTTTCCATCGCGTCTGAGATTTCCCCAAGTGTAGCCCGGGCGCGCGCGGCTTCAATCGTCAGTTCAAGCAGATTGCCTTCACCTGATTCAGCGCATTTGGCAAGTGATTCAAGCGCGTGCTTAGTTTTTGTTTCATCCCTGCCGGATTTCAACTTCTGAAGTCTCTTGATTTGCGTTTTTCTGACAGCAGTATTGTCAATTTCGAGTATCTCGATAGGATCTTCCTTTTCCAAACGATACTTATTCACGCCGACAATAGTTTCCCTTCCGGAGTCGATATGCGCCTGTTTCCGCGCCGCAGCTTCCTCAATCCGCATCTTCGGAATGCCGGTTTCTATCGCTTTGGCCATCCCGCCGAGAGATTCGATTTCATCAATATGGTCAAGAGCTCTCTGCATCAGCGCGTCTGTCAGCGCTTCAACATAATACGAACCTCCCCAGGGATCAATCACACGGCAGATTCCTGTTTCTTCCTGCAGATATAACTGGGTATTCCTCGCGATCCTTGCGGAAAAATCGGTCGGTAAAGCGATCGCTTCATCCAAAGAATTGGTATGAAGGGATTGTGTATGACCCATCACGGCAGCCATGGCTTCAATACAGGTGCGTATAACATTATTATACGGATCCTGCTCCGTAAGTGTCCATCCTGATGTCTGGGAATGGGTGCGAAGGGCCATGGATTTCGGATCCTTCGGATTAAATTGCTTAATTAATTTCGCCCAAATCAGCCGCGCGGCTCTCATTTTTGCGATTTCCATAAAATAATTCATTCCCTGCGCCCAGAAGAATGACAGACGCGGCGCGAAAGCGTCCACATCGATTCCCGCCTTTATTCCCGTTTTGACATACTCGAGACCGTCCGTCAGCGTGTAAGCCATTTCCAGATCCGCGGTGGCGCCGGCTTCCTGCATATGATATCCTGAAATACTGATACTGTTAAATTTCGGCATATTCTTCGAAGTAAAAGCAAAAATATCAGCGATGATCTTCATCGAATGTTCCGGAGGATAAATATAGGTATTCCTAACCATGTATTCTTTCAATATGTCATTCTGAATCGTACCGGAAAGCTGATCCATTTTTACACCCTGTTCTTCCGCGGTAACAATATAAAAGGCCAAAATCGGCAGCACGGCGCCATTCATGGTCATAGACACCGAAATCTTATCAAGAGGAATGCTATCAAACAATATCTTCATATCAAGGATAGAATCAACGGCAACACCGGCCTTCCCGACATCACCCACAACCCTGTGATGATCCGAATCATACCCGCGGTGCGTCGCGAGATCAAAAGCGACTGACAATCCTCTTTGTCCCGCCGCTAAATTTCTTTTATAAAAAGCATTACTTTCTTCAGCGGTGGAAAAACCGGCATATTGCCTTACAGTCCAGGGACGCATGGCATACATTGTGGCATATGGGCCTCTTAGAAACGGCGCGATACCGGCAACGTAATCCTTATGCTCCAGATCTTTAATGTCGTCATGGGAGTAAAGAGGCTTTACAGGAATTTGTTCATTGGTCTGCCAGATAAGCGCATCCAGGTTTTTACCGGTTTCTTTTTCAAGCTTCCGGCGCCATATTTTTTCATCTGTATCAGCAGCGTCAAACTTAAAATCTATTTTAGCAAAATCAGGTATCCGGCTCATTCAATGACTCCCAATCTTTTCTGTAAGTCCGATAATATTTCATAGACATTTGAACGAATATGGATAAAAACATCCACTCCGGCCTGCTTATATTGATCGATTTGATCCTTTGGATACCCCGCCAGGACAACTATTTTTTCAGGCGCGGATGATTTGATTTTTTCCGTCAGCGGATGGACAAATTCCGGATACTTTTCATCAGATGAACAGATAACGACAACACCGGCCCCAGACTCCAGAGCCATCTTTGCTGCTTCAGAGGATGTTTCATATCCTTGATTGTCAACAATTTCAAATCCACCGATTTCAAAAAATCCCGCCGCGAAATCCGATCTGGCTTTATATGAAGAAAGACTTCCCATATTCGCGAGAAATATTTTGGGGACTTTTCCGTTAATTTTTCTGTAGTTTTCCATATTCAGTCTGAGTTTTTCAAACATTTCAGCGCCTCGGAACGGCTCGACAGGAATGATTTCAGGAAAATGATCATCTCCTTCCCGCAGTGATGACCGAATTTCACCAATCGTCGCGCTGGAAATAACCGCATCGATCGCGGCATCCATAACATTTTCGGATGACGCTTTTTGTATTTCAACAAGTTTTTCAAGAGGGAGAATATGTTTTTTAACATTTCCCGATGTTCTGTAGCGGTTAAGATAGTTCACTCTTTCATTATATATCAATTCCGGATCAGAAATCTTATGTTCGATTTTCTTTTCGTTTAGGTCCGGATAGACGTTTGTGCCTATAATTTTATCCCTGCGGGAAGCTATATTCTGCATTCGCCTGTTTGCGATTTCTTTTACCTGATCCTGCGGGAATCCTTTTTCCAGCGCTGCTTGCATTCCTCCCAGCTTTTCTATTTCCTGAAAAAGTTTCCAGGATTTCTCGGCTATCTCTTTTGTAAGGTTCTCTATATAATACGATCCTCCAGCCGGATCGATTATCCGATCAAGGTGACTTTCTTCCATGAGAATAATTTGCGTGTTTCTGGCGATCCGGCGTGAGAAATCATCCGGTTCACGGAGAAGTTCATCAAAAGTTCCCACATGCATGCTGTCAATTCCGCCCAGAATACCGGCGAATGCTTCCGTGGTGTTTCGTAATATGTTCACAAACGGATCATAACAAGTTTTATTCGAGAATGAAGTTTCCGCGTGAATATGCATTTTCCCGGAGAGATCATTACCTGCGAGAATCTGAATAATTCTGTTCCATAATGCGCGCGCTGCCCTAAGTTTGGCTATTTCTATGAAAAAATTTGAACCCTGCACAAAATTAAAGCGTATCCGGGGCGCGATTTCATCTATCGTAAAATTTTTCTCCAGCATCTGCCTGATGTACTCAACGGCCGTTCCAATAGCAAAAGCCAGTTCCTGTGCGGCGCTGCACCCCCCGCTACGATACGGCGATGTATGTATTCCGATGGTTTGCAAATTTGGGGCGTTCTCTACTGCCCATGCTGTTAAACGCGCCATTTCGTCATAAGACATTTTCATGGAAACCGATAGACGGCCGTTTTTTACGAGTTCTCCGAGCGGATCTGTTTGAATGGCTCCCTTAAGAATTTTTGTGGAAACACCTTTTTTGAGCAGAATAGAAGCAAGAAATACCCCCATCATCATACCGGAAGAATATGCCTCTACAAATATAGGCGTTGATTCAAAATCAATGCCCCTTAACGCTATTTCAAAATCTTCAAGGGTTGAAAGGGCAACGCCGCCTTGTCCGACTTCACCCGCTTTGCCGTAATCGGAATCAAGACAAGAAACAGTTATATTGTCCGGTGTCAGATAAATCGCATTTTGCCCCCGCTTCAAATCCTTATTCAGTGCATGATTGAATCGTTCAGGCGATCCATAGGGCAGACGCTGGGCGATTTTCCAGCCGTTCAATACGGAGCCATAGGACTCAATGGCCCTGTCATACGGGGGAAAACCGGGGAAATGATTTTTAACCGTTGTCCAGTCAACATCATCTTTCAAATACAACGGCTTTAATCTGATATCTTCATAAGTATCAGTCAACATGATTTTATCGAAAGGCGCGCCTTTTAGCAATTTATCAACTTCCAGACGCCATTCATCATAGGTTGGAATCGGAAAATCTTCCGACAGAAATCCAATTCTTCGTGCAGATTTATTGATTTGATCGTTTGCTCTCATGGAATTGCTCCGGTTTTATCGTTCCGCTTCCACTGAAACCCAAATTATCAGGAAATTTAGTCCTGAAACAAGAATTTAGGATATAGAAAATATGGGCGCAAAGATTTTTTTTATTATTTTGATATATTTTTCACATGGTCCAGATAATATGGATTTATCCGCGTATAACGGGGTATTAGCTGAGGGATTTAAGTTTAATAAGCACCTGACCTTGCTGAACCGTTGTATTTTCATTGACCGCCACCTCTGTCACCAGACAATTATAAGGCGCCTTTATTATATTTTCCATTTTCATCGCTTCCAGCACGAGAAGACCGTCTCCGCTCATTACTTCCTGCCCCGCCTTCACATTCACTTTCACCACAAGACCCGGAATCGGCGCTTTAAGTATATGTCCGGCAGGAGCGCCGGATGATTTTTCTACCAATTCTTTTACTTTACGTACCCGTTCATCTTCTACGCGAACATCAAACAAATCTCCGAGAACATGAACATAGTAGCTATCATCTTTTTTGATCAGATGAACCAGATATGATTTGTTCTCCTTTATCAGAGAGTATCGGCCGTCACCAAGCGCAACCATATCATAAGTAATTTCGGATCCGTTTTTTATCACGATTTGATTATCATCTTTTAAAAATGACTCAAATTCAAATTTATTTTTTTTAGTGTCGGCGAATATTTTCATCAGTTCCCCAGATTTTTTTTTCTGTTTTTCATTTTCCAGGTGGAAACGCACTTTGCAGCATGATTATTTGATGTCAAATTAATACGGCTTTTCTCATAAAGCTGATCCAGAACGGCGGCAAAACTGGCGATCTCAGCGCCGTCCCTGTCTTCAGTCAATAATTGTTCTTTATTTTCCTCAATAAATTTTGTAGTAAATTTGCCCTTTTTGAATAAAGGATTCTCCAGAACACGTATAAGGAACGGAATCGTCGTATGAATTCCAAGAATTTCATATTCCTTCAGCGCGCGCAGCATCCTGTTTATGGCATGTTCACGGTCGCTTCCCCAGGCGATCAATTTTGAAATCATCGGATCATAGTAAAGCGAGATCTCACTACCCTGTGTAACTCCGCTGTCTTCCCTGATACCGGGGCCGTCGGCGGATTTTAAAAACATAATTTTTCCGGGGGACGGTGAAAAATTATTGGAAGGATCTTCAGCGTAAAGCCGGCATTCAATAGCGTGTCCCCAGAACTTTTTAAGACTGGATTTTACCGTCATCTTTTTACCTGCGGCGATGCGGATTTGCTGCTCAACAAGATCCAGACCACTGACCATTTCAGTAACCGGATGCTCAACCTGTAAACGTGTATTCATTTCCAAAAAGTAAAACTTTAAATGTTTATCAACCAGGAATTCTATGGTTCCCGCGTTGACATAACCACATGATTTTGCCGCCTTTATCGCTGCTATACCCATTTTCTCGCGAAGTTCTTCAGTTAGAAGTGAAGATGGTGATTCTTCGATCACTTTTTGATGACGGCGCTGAATGGAACATTCCCTTTCGCCGAGATGAATGATCGTTCCAAAAGAATCCGCCAATATCTGAAATTCAATATGCCGCGGCTCTTCCACAAATTTTTCAATATAAACCGATTCATCGTTAAAGGCGGCTTTTGCTTCTCTTGCAGCGCCTTCAATAGCTTCAATAATTTGAGAATCATTCTCAACCAGCCGCATTCCCTTACCGCCTCCGCCGGCAGCCGCTTTTATCAAAACGGGATAGCCTATTTTGTTTGCTATCTCTCTGGCCTTATTTACATCGGTGATTGCATCTTCCGTCCCGGGGACGGTGGGCACGCCATTTGAAATCATCAATTTTCGCGCCTGGGTCTTATTCCCCATGAGACGGATCGCGGACGGCGGCGGTCCGATAAATACTAAACCGGCCTTTACGACCGCCTCCGCAAATTCAGCGTTTTCAGATAAAAATCCATATCCCGGGTGAATAGCTCCTGCACCGCTCTTAGCGGCTATTTCAATAATCTTTTCCCACTTCAGATAACTTTCCTGAGAGGTTGATCCACCAAGAGCATAAGCTTCGTCAGCGTAATATGTAAAGGGGCTTTTCCGGTCAATATCAGAAAATACGGCTACAGAGGATATTCCCATTTCACGGCAGGTACGCATAATTCTTAGGGCAATTTCACCCCGATTGGCAATCAGAATCTTCTTAAACATAAAATATTCTCGTTCTTTTCTGGAGGTTAATCATAAAATATATGTTTTTGAGATATTAAAAGCAATCACTTTGCTGATGTCCCGAATGATAAAACTCTTTCCTTTTATTAGAAAAGGACCATCATACCATAAACAGACCTGACAAATTAACATTTTTTATCATTTTAAGAATATACTCTGACCTAAATAACCGCAGTTTATCAATTTGAGAAATTCTAATGGCTGTTCAGAATAGATTTTATCAATTTGATAAATATTTGCACAATTTACAATTAACAACATTTTTTATCTCATTTAAATTCAACAACTTAGGCTTTTACAAATCCTTGGCACACGCTTTGTAATCATTTTAGCAGCCTTTAACAAATAGGAGGAAACATGAAATCTAAGGCATTTGCTATATCCCTATCTTTAATTGTATTAGTAGGGTTACTTACAAGTTGTTCTGAAGCCCCTCAGGCTTTAATTGACGAAACAAAAGCCTCTTTTGAAGCCGCGAATCAGGCCGAAGTAAATCGTTATTTACCGGAAATGTATAATGAAGCACAGAGTAAAATGGACTCGGCGATGACTGAAATCGAAGCTCAGAATTCGAAATTTTCATTAATGCGCAGTTATTCCAAGGCCACCGCTTTATTGCAGTCAGCTTCAGAAACCGCTGGGAAATCGATAGAAGCCGTAGCAGTGAAGAAACAGGAGATTCAAAAGGAAACCGAAACATTGTTTCAGGATTTAGACAGCTCAATAAAAGAATCCGAAACTTTGATTTCAAAAGCCCCTAAAGGTAAAGAGGGACGCGCGGCTCTCGAAAGCATTCAGAATGAACTAAAAATAGTAGAAACCGTTGTCAACGAAGCAAAAACAGCTCAGAATGGCAATGACTTTCTTACCGCCCGTGATAAAGCAAGAGCAGCATTAGATAAAGTTAATTCACTAAATGCTGAACTTCAGACCGCGATTGCGAAAAAGATGGCGATTCAGAAAAAAAGGTAATCCTTTTCCTGACAATTTTATTTCATTAACTTGCGTTCCGCTGCAGATTTATTCGCGGCGGAACGTTTTTTATAATTGCCTTTACCTTAGCATATATGCGGACTGATGTTGATTAACAGAAAAACAAAAAAAAACTTTTTTATCAAAATAATACTGGCGGTTTCGGGAATCTTCCTGATAATTGCGTTTACTTTTTTCGCGTTCTATAGAATAAATAAACCTCCCGTAAGTCAGTTTATTAAAATGGACACCGCTGTAAATCAAGCGAGAAAAACCGGATCTGATCGATATACACCTCAACTTTGGAATACATTAATCGCCGATCAGACAAATGCCAGACGTTCCTGGGATGCGGAGAATAAAAAACCGGTCTTTCTTCGTAATTACAGGAATGCTCTGTTAATGGCGGATCAGACCGTTATTGATGCTATAAATCTTACTCTACTGGTACGAGCAAAGCACGATTCGCTGAAAAATTCATTAACCATTGGGATACCATATCTCAAAAATGTCTTCGGTGATTATAAAAACCGGTATTCCTATCTCCCTGCTTCAAAAAGATCCCAAAATGAAACCATTTCCGGGGAGTTTCTCCTTTTAGAAAGCGAATACGCGGCTGAAAGAGGTGATTATATCCTTGCCTCAAAAAAAATGGATCAGGCGGCTGGTAAAATTGAGAATGCAAAATCAACTATTTCCGGGATAATAACAGATTATTTAGCCGGAATACCTGTCTGGCAAAAATGGGTTGAAGAAGCTTTAAATGAGTCGCGAAAAGAGAAGGCAACATTAATAGTCATCGAAAAACTGGAGCATTTTTGCACCGTTTACACAGCGGGAGAATTATTAGACAGATAT
>JBFXGD010000056.1:0-20529 GCA_050178385.1 Calditrichaceae bacterium | reverse complement strand
GAAACTCAGCGACCAGGCCAGTGGTATATTCCCGGACTGCGCTTTAAAATACGCGCTTACAGAGTGTTTTAGCCTTGGATCCGCCTGTATGACTGCCACAGCCGGCTGATTCCAGTTTGATTGATTAAAGATAAACCGGTTCTCTCCCTGTAATGAAATACTTTTATCCCCGGTTTCTCTTCCGAAATTTACAACCACTTCCTTATCCGGTTCCGGAGGAGCTGAGAGCCTTAAAAAAATCAAACCGGCATTACCCGCCATATCACTATTTTGCTTAGGTTTTACATGGCCAAAATGTTTTTTAAGATAGGTTTCGATCCAGGAAGCTTTTTCTGCATTATTAATTGAAGGTGCGTCAGAAACAGATTTTTCCAAATTCTGTTGAATTTTAATCTTAGTATGTCCGTATTTGCTGTTTTGCATATCAGCAAAATTAATCAAAGAATCGATTTCTTCTATTGGACGGGGTATAGAACTGAGAGTCATCTGATCGGGAAATATGATAATTCCGTTTTGTCCGGAGATAGATAATTCCGGCAATTCATTCGGTCCGATCAGCTCCTGAGCGAGTTCATGATTAACGGTTTTGACGGCAATCCCTGTATCCGGGAATCCGCTGTGACTCTCAATAAACCCGGCAAATATGATTAATGCACCCTGGCCCGTAATCATCGCGAGACGGTAAAACGTACTGCGGACTCCTACAAACCAGGCCTGCTGATGTTTTGAGAGACCAAGCATATAAAAACCGTCGGCCGCGATGTCATGAGTTGCTGAGCTAAACGCCAGCAGCCAGAGAAATCCCAGTGTGAATTTAAAAAATCCGGGTAGGGGAATGGTTAGTGCAACTCCGCCAAGACCCGCGCCGATGATCAGCTGCATAACAATAATCCATAATCGCCTTGTTTTCAAAAGATCGACGACAGGGCTCCAGAGCGGTTTGATTACCCAGGGCAGATATAGCCAGCTTGTATACAACGCGATATCCGTATTTGAAATGCCCATCCTTTTGTACATAATCACCGAGACCATCATCACAACCACATAGGGCAGACCTTCCGCATAATAGAGAGATGGGAGCCACCACCAGGGTGACCGTTTATCTGAAGCCATGGTTTCTCCTGAATTAAACGCGAATCACCAGCGGGATAAATTTATTCATAGATCCTTTTTATGAGAGCGCCGGGGTAGTAGTGGGACAGAATCTCCTCTGTAGAATGGTTCGTTAGCGCCATTCCCAACGCGCCAATTTGACATAATCCCACCCCGTGACCCCAACCGGCACCCTGCAAGGAAAAACTGACAGGAATCCCGGTCTGACCTTCAATGGCAGTCACAATGAAAGCGGAACTGTATAAAAACTTCCTGTATAATGATTGCCGGATTAAATATTCACTGTCAAGAATCAAAGCTTTTTTTTGGCGGTTTTGATCCAGATAATTGATTATTAACCGTGTTATCCGGCCGGAATATCCACGTTTAAGAGGCTTGATGGACATGATGTATTTTGCGGAGATTGGATTAAACCGGTTGATTACAGAAGTCATTTCATCCTGTGGAATGGTAATATTCCATCTGAAGTATTGTCCGGATTCATCCACTGTCCCAAGGAACTCTCCGAGCTCGTTTTCGGGTGTGGTTAGTGAGCTGCAGAAAGTTTCCGGTTTATTCTCCACCCATTTTTGGAAAAAGTGATCATCTGTCAACGGTCCTTCCAAATCAGCTGGTTTAGTTTCCGCGTCAATGATGGAGGTAAGATAGGGGACAGCTTCTCCGCGCCATATTGATTCAAATGACTCGGTAACGCCTCCGCAGCTTTTTGAGTAGCGGGCATCGCAAATATAATCATCAAACATCAGAATCTGTCCGACGGTATTTTTAACCCCCTCTACGGACTGATTTGTAAGTTGACCGGTGCCCTGGTAACGTTGACAGCAGTCATCGTTGCATACATCCATGTCCAGATTTCTGTGTTTCTGTTCGATATTTGCCAGAAGCCAGGAACGCGCGGCAATTGTTTGCGACTCGATCAGCGCTGAAGGGCATGATGCTCCCATTTCCGATGTGGCGACGCACATAAGATATTCTTCAAGCCTCAGTTCATTTATTAATATTAAGCGATCTTTATAAGGTCGAATCTTAAGACTGCCGGATAAAAATACATCAATGTATTTATTCCAGTGGAAACCACGTCCGGCAACAATGTTTTTTATCCGGATGCCGTCACCGGTTTTTAACTCAGTTTCTTTTTTTGCGGAAAAAATGAAAACTTCTTTCTCGAATTTGTATTCTTTGCCCTGAAGCCTGAAATGTATCAATCCCTTTTCTAAGTGGAAGTAAATTTCTTCTTCCGGGGGAATAGGAATACTTCGTTCATAAAGCTTAACGAGATAGGCTTTATTTGCCGGTGTCTTTATGACAACAGATGTAAAATCATCTTCCGGTAAGATTATACCAACATTGATGATTGGTTCTGTCGAAGGTATGAGATCCGGTGTGAGCATCTGCATTAATCCTTATTTTGGTTTTTCCAGTTCATAAAAGCGTCTATTCCGGCGCCAATAGCCGGCGCATCGCGCAATTCGGATATTTTAATAAGCCTGCCGGGTGATTTGTAATATTTCTTTGCGGATAAATCGAGAGCAGGTTCCATTTGAATTAAATCATCCAGAGCATCTTCCACCGGCATCCGGATAAGCTTATCTCCGGCAGGAGAGTTCCATAATTCTCCCAGTCTCTGACCTATGACAATCCTGTCAAAATATTTCCCGCGGCAGGGATGATTTTTTTTCGGAATTTGACGGTCGGGATTTAAAAAGGTGAATTTAGAAAGCCACCCGGCATAAAGAGTCGTAATACGCTCAAATAAAAGCATGGCAAGATTTTGTGATACCTGACTGAACGTATCTTGCGCCGCTGAGTCACCATTGACAGCGCGTCTGGCTATCTCATCAGGGAAGATGTTATTTCCTGTTATTTCCGCCGGATCTACTCCCATGTTAACAGCATATATTTTTTGAATACCCCCTGCTGAAGTATATTGCTCCAATGAAACATTTTTTGAATTTTTCATTTCCCAGGATTTCGCCATCCAGTCTTTAATCCGGTCGAAGGGAATGAGCTCACCTTCGATTTTTAGCGCATCAGCGGCACCCGTGCCCCCTCCAAGATAGTAAGCGGTGGATACGTCCCTAAAAAGCCCGTTTTGAGAAAAATTCTCGCCGATTCC
Organism: Calditrichaceae bacterium; assembly: GCA_050178385.1. GTDB lineage: Bacteria > Calditrichota > Calditrichia > Calditrichales > JBFXGD01 > JBFXGD01. Next base: position 17,300 of record JBFXGD010000056.1, on the reverse strand, counting down.
GCAATAATCAGCGTCGCTGCCCAATTGATTAACAGGAGTGACAAAATTTATTGATTTCATTTGAAGCCGTTTTTCAAGCAAGTCCGATAAATGAACCATTCTCGGCCCGTTGGCCATCGCTTCAATGCCTCGCTTATCGCCGGTTTTTAGACCGGGAAAACCGATACCGGCAATAATATTCTGATGACCGCTTTTTTTTGCGATGAATTCGATCGCCTGTGCACAGGCCTCTATGATTACAGAGCCCTGCTGTTCTTCTTCAAGAGTGAGATTTACGGAATGATTTTCACGCTCAACTAATTGTGTCCGTATATCTATGGGAGAAAAATTGCTGAGATAACCGTGTATTTCCGAATAAGCAATCTCGGCAGATAAATTTCCGCGCGAAAACAAATTGTTTTGATCTCTATTAATAACACAGGCATTTATTTTTGTGGCTCCGCCGTCAACACCGATCAGTAAAAAATTATCAGGCATAATTTTACCTACATCCAATCCGAAGATATTTATTAGTGATTTCTGTTCCGTTCCGCTCTGCGCAGGATCGCTTCAAATCGCATGAAATCCTTTGCCTCATCATTCCGGTCAATTGTAATCTGATCTATGCTGTGATCGGTTCCACCGGAGTGTCTGATGACTTCATAAATCGGATCCCACACACGGCCGATGCGGTGTGTCTCACTAATATTAAGTACCATTGCATAATCTTCACCGTAATTACGGGCGTATGGTTCATCATTTAAACTAAAACCTATTTGACGAATCAGACTTATCGGTATTGATCGCGGCGCGCCCGCGCCGTTTATTCTCAAAAGATTGTTTCTGCCGTTTTCATCAGTCCATTCATCATGTGTAACCACAGGCATGTCGCTCAGACGTTTAATGTTGTTATCAGCTTGTTTCTCCCAAACTTCATATGAACCGATTACCATCCCGATCAATGGATCGGATTCATAGACTTCGAGTATTTTTTCCACCGCATCCGGCTTTAACCGGTCATCCGAGTCAAGCTGGACATAATATTCACCACGCGCGACTTTGGCGCCCATATTCAGACAAAAACCGATATTGTTTATGTCATAAACCAGCAGCACCACTTCAGGCAGGGATTCATCGTAGCGATCTCCGCCCGGCATATGGCGCCTGACCTGAGCAATTGTTGGGTCCGATGTTCCGCCATTGACGACAGTGATGACCTCAATCTCTTTGACGGTCTGATTCTGCACACTTTCAATAGCAGCGCTTATAAATTCAGGACGATTGTTAACCGGGATGATTACAGACGCCTTTAGGGTCGCTTCTGCCGAAGGCGCGGGGCGGGGGACACAGTGTTCTCCCGGGGCAAGGTATGAACCTATTCGCTTCAGATGTTCCGTCAGCACCATTTCTGCTTCAAGCTGGATTTCCTTGCTTGCCATAAGATAATCAAAGACATTATGGTTTTGGCTTTTTGCGGCGATACGATAGGCCGAACCGGCATATCGGCTGGCAATATGGATTAATTCAAAATTTTCAGAAATTTTTAAACGCAGATCATAAAGGGTGTTGTACCTGAGAGTCTTATAAGTATATCCGATCTCCTGAAGGACGCGATTCCTGAAAAAATATACTTTTCCATAATCCTGATTATATCGTACACGTCCAAAATGGTGTTTCAGCAAGTGAATCTCCTTTACCTGCCCATTTTCTTCAAGCTCATAATCAGAATAAATCAAACCTGCGTTTTTATTTCGTTTCGCTGCTGATAAAAACAAATCGACTGCCCCGTTTTTCAGAAACACCGGTTTTTTTTTGTTATCTATGTACAAAATAAAGGGGGTATCGGCTTGTTTGAATACTTTATGAAGAGAATCGCTATAGGAAGAATCCCCTAAGAAGTAATATTTTACCGGGAACGTTTCCGTGTTGATTTCAGAAACTTTTTGTTTAATTGCTTCATTCCGTTCCGTGCCGATGATCATTACTTCAAAGTCAGTATTCGTCTGACCGAAAACGGTTTGAAGTAATTTAAGAAAAATGTCCTGTGGCTCTGAATAATGCAGGACAATTGCAACACCCTTATCTGACATTGGATTCTCCTAAAATTTACCTTTGTGAATTATAACCGAAAATGCTGGAACTTCGAATGGCCGATATTTTAAAGATCAAATTCTTAATATAGTTGTTCGAATTTGGAAATTATGATCATTTCTAAACAACAAAATTTAAATATTGAACCAATATTAATCATAACTTGTCTAAAATTCAAAAAGAATCATAAAGCAAGCGGATAGATCAAATACTTTACGATCAAAAAACTCTGATACAATATCCCTTCAGATAAGCGGATTCAGGAAAGCTGGCGCTCACCGCATGATCCAATCCTGCCCCGAACGATTTTATATAATGCAGATTGCTTCCTGATTCAATCCCTGCAGAATGCAGCACCTGGCGGAAAAGTTTATCATCCATAAAATGAGAGCACGAGAAAGTGAATAACAATCCGTCGTTCTTTAATAACTTCATCGCCATACGGTTAAGATTTTGATAACCGCGCGCGCCGGATTGTATTTGTGTTCGTTTTTTTATAAAAGCCGGAGGATCAAGAATAATAATATCAAATTTTTTGTCCTGGTTTTCGCTTAAATACTGAAAAACATCCTGTATGACAAGTTCATGTTTAGCTTGATCCTGCTGATTGCATTCGATATTCGCCTTCGCCAGCTCGATAGCCTGCGCAGAGGAATCTACAGAAACTACTTTGCGGGCGCCACCGTCAACAGCATATATTGAAAATCCGGCGCTGTAGCTGAAACAGTTAAGAATTTGGGCATCACCTGAAAACTCCCGAAGCATTTGCCGGTTTTCCCTCTGATCCAGAAAAAATCCTGTTTTTTGCCCTCCGGAGACATCGACTTTAAAATTCAGGTCATTCTCTTTTATCGTTATCAGGGGATTCTCTAAGGTACCACTGAGAATGCCCTGGTATGGCTTAAATCCTTCGAGAATAGCGGCTTTTTCATCCGCATGCTCAAGAATAGCCGATGGATGAAACATGTCATTCAGAATTTGGATAACGGCAGGTTTAATACGTTGCGCGCCTGCTGATAGGAACTGGCATGATAAAACATCATTATATTTATCAATAATGACTCCCGGAATTCCATCACTTTCAGAGAAAAATAATCTAAATGAATCTGTTTTGGAGCTATCTATATGACGATTCCTGAATAAATAGGCGGATTGGATTCTCTCTTTATAATAATTCTCATCGGGTACTGTTTTTCCGAATTTAACGATGCGGGAGCGGATTTGAGAATTTGGGCTGAAGAATCCCGTCCCGAGTATTTCTCCGGAAGAACTCGTTATCCTGATGTAATCTCCGTTTTCCGGTTTTCCGGTTACCGAATATATCGCGCCTGAAAAAATCCATGGATGTTTGTTTATTATCGATTTTTCCCGGCCTTTCTTCAATATTAATGTCGGAAACATATAGACCTTTCTTTAAAAATTTACATTTATAGCAAATATGCTACAAAATTAAAAAAGCATAGATAATTAAACCATTCTTTATTATATTTTTGTGGGCGTCTTTTAATATATGCAAGAAAAAAATCAGACAAAATATCTTTATCAACAGAATTGTAGGGGAATGGTTCATTCCCGGGATTTTTGTTTATTAGAATCGGAAATTATTGTGAATTTTAAAATACTGGTTATATCTCATAAATCTGCCGTCGATAAAAATATGATCGAAGATCTTCTCAAAAATAGCCCGGATATAGAACATCTCTCATATGATTCAATCGAAGAGCTGCCGGTAAGATATGACAATAAATTATATGCCGGTATCATCTTTTTACCAGGAGAGATTAACAAAGAGATGATAATGCATATTGATACACTTAGGATTGAACACAATAAGCATACTATATATATCGTAGGAAAACCTATCGGAAAAGCTGTTTATCAGTCTTTTTTAAAATTAACCGATACGTTTATCTTCGAAGCATCTGAATTTTTTTATGATCAGCTAAAATATATTATTCAGAATCTGAAGAATATTTTTTACACAAAGATAAAACATCAAAACAGGTATGATAATTATTTAGGATTAATTAATGAAAGTCCCATGCCTGTTCTAATTGTCAGAATATCCGGAAAAATTGAACACACCAATAACGCTTTTCTGAAATTTTTTGGGTATGATGCGAAATTTTTATCTGATATCAGTCTTGAAAATTGCGTACCCGCAAACATTTATGAAGAAATATCCGGTGGTTTCTCGAATACCTCCGATCATCATTCGATTTACCTGCGGGAAACAACATTTCTTGATGGGAAGCAAAATCTGATTCCATGCGGCGTTTACGCTATTTATGAAAAATTTTTGGATGAACCGCATTGTTTTATTTTTTTATCAGATCACCGGAAATTTGATTCCGGCCGCCAGGAGCTGAAAAATCGGATTGAGACCTTTAAAGAAGTAGCAGAAATTATAAAGATTATTTCGCTGGCTATTGAACTGCAGTTTCCTTTAAAATCCATTGCCGGCCGGATAAAAAAAGTGTATAACTGTAATTATATACTGGTGAACAAGCTGAATAGTGGTGAAACATCACTTATCCGGAATGAGGAAGATAAGGAATTTAATCATTTACTCGATGAGTTTGAAGAAGTCATTCTAAAAAACGCAAGAACTATTGATGCCTGCTTGATCCAAAATGATAGTTTTACGGCGGATAAAAAAAATAAATCAAACATAAATAGTATGATGATTCTCCCGCTATCGGCCGGTGATCAGCTGTATGGCGTGATTACTCTGTTTTTTGTTCATTCATATGAGAACAATAATAACTGGTATGAGCCTGCCGCCATCATCAGTAAAATTATTTCTCTGGGAATATCAAAATCCCGTCTCATTGATGAGCTTAGTATTTCCAGGCAGAATTACCGGGAAATAGTGGAGAACGCTTTAGATGGAATTTATAGAAGCAGCCCGGATGGGAAAATTCTATATGCCAATCCAGCTCTTCTAAAATTGCTTGAATACGATTCACTCGATGATCTTCAGGAGTTATCCATAGAAGATGCGCTATACAGAGACAACAGTCAGAGGAAACAATTCACTGCCGAAATTGAACAAAATCAAAAGGTTCAGAATTATGTGCTAAACCTGAAAACAAAAAATAATCGCGATCTAAAGGTCATAGAACATGCACATGTGATTACCGAACCAAACGGCGAAAAGTTTTATGAAGGAATAATACGCGATATCACCGAGTATGCCGAACTTGAAAAGTCGCTAAAAAATACACGGAATTTTGCGGACGAATTGATTGAAAAAGCCAGCATCATCATGAATGCCTTCGATAATGAGGGCAATATTATAATCTGGAATAAAAGAGCTGAAGAAATTACCGGTTACAAAAAAGAGGAGGCTCTTGGGCGGAAAGAGTTTTTAAAAAAAGTATATCAGGATGATTCTTATTATCGCTATGTGATGGAATCATCCAATAAGTCCAGAACAGATAATCTGAATGAGCCGATTGAATACACGCTAACCGCAAAAGATGGAGAAGAAAAAATAATCCGTTGGACAGGAATGCAAATCAATTCTGAGCCCTACGGGGAAGTGGATGTCAGTTTTGGTGTGGACATGACCGAGACCCGGCGATTAGAAAAAAGACTACTTGACGCGCAAAAAATTGAAGCATACAGTTCAATATCAGCCAGTATTGCTGAAGATTTTAATCATGTTCTTCGGTCCATAATTGAAAATGTCTCGAACGCTAAATTAAATATAGGCAATGAAAATACGCTTCTAAAACATCTTGAGCTCATAGATGAATCAGTACGAACCGGCGGCCAATTAACGGGGCAACTTCTCAGTCTTACTCAAAAGTCAGCGCCAAGGCTTGTGATTGTAGATCCTAACCAGATTATTGAACAGTCCGTAAATGTAATAGAACATACCATTCCGGAAGGAATTGAGATAAAAGCGGAGTTGAAGACTAAGGATTATGTTAAGGTGGATCCCGCCCAGATCAATCAGGTCATATTAAATCTGGCGTTGAATTCCGTGGACGCAATGCCCTCGGGCGGAAAAATTACGATCCGGTCTGAATCAGTAAAACCCGAGCTGGATACCCGTCTTAAGCAGAACCATGCGGTCGGTGAACAGTATGTGAAGATTTCTGTTAAGGATACCGGTTCAGGGATGAGCGATGATGTCAAAAACCGTCTTTTTGAGCCGTTTTTTTCCACTAAAGAGGGCCGCCGCTCAAAAGGGCTCGGTTTACCGTTGATTCATCGTATCGTCAGCAATCATAACGGATTTATATTTTTTGATTCTACGATAGGGAAGGGGACAGAATTTTTTCTGTATTTTCCAGTCGCATGGAACATCCATGAGGAAGAAACAAAAAAACAGGCGAAATATACTGTTCTTGTTGTTGACGACGAATCTATTATACGTGACTTAATACGTGATGTTCTTGTCTCCAACAATTTTGATGTTTTGCTGGCCGATGATGGTTTGAACGGACTAGAATTGTTTAGGAAAAATATGAATAAAATTGATCTGGTGATATTAGATATCATCATGCCTAATATGGATGGACTCGCTCTTTACAACGAAATCAAAGAGATAAAATCATCTGCCCGCGTCCTAATTACCTCGGGATACAGCAAATCTGATGTCAAAAATGAACTTGTGACGAGAGGAATAGATGGATTTTTGGCAAAACCGTTCAATATCCGGAGCCTGATGGATATGATATCGAATATTTTGAAATAAATAAAAATTTATGGAAAAAATCGATTTTCCTTGGTATCTTTATTATTAGTTTACGTATCGTATTGTTTGGTATTATTGAAGCGACATATCTGTAAGACGGAGATTCTATAAATGAAAAGGGTGTTGGTGCTTGGAACGGATAATGCCTGCATCAGCCAGATGATGGCCGCACTTCTAAAACATATAACATTTGACCGGATAGAAGTTGCCAGTGCAGGTGTAACACCAAAAAAAATTGACAAGACTTTGATAAAAGTATTACAGGAAATAGGCATAGATCTTTCAAAAGAAAAATCAAAAACGTTTAATGAATTCGTGCACAACCGATTTGAAATAATAATATCCACATCCGAAGAATCAAGACCGCTCGTGGATCATTTTGTAGGCAGTGTAACCAAGATTCATAAAGAGTTTGAAGACCCTAGACATTTTAAGGGGAGTCCTCTTGAGAAGGCTAATGAGTTTCGGAGGCTTCGTGATGACATGAATGAATGGTTAAGCGATTTTGTTTCGAGACACCGACTTGTTTGATATAAATATGATTCAAAAATATTTTGATAATTTTTCTGAACTTTTAGTAAATTCGAAAGTTATGAATTGAATTGTTTAAGATTATCTCGAACTTCAAATAATTTCTGAGATTGAATTTCTCGTATTTTCTGGAGGCGGCAATGAATTTTCGTTTTGGCAGCGGATGGCGGACTGGGATATTATTCGCCTTGTTATTCGTTTTGCCCGTTTTGGCAAATAATCCCGATAGCGTTAACACTCCGGTAGAGGGTGACTCTATTCAAACAACTGCAGTGGTAGAACATTCAGCGGAGGGGCATTCCGAAGGCCCCGCATTAGGTGAACAGCTGGCATTGTGGACAACAATTCCTTTTATCGGAATACTGCTCTCCATCGCGTTGTTTCCCCTGATAGCGCCGCATTTTTGGCATAAGCATTTCCCCAAAGTATCGGCATTTTGGGCATTGCTGTTTGCAATTCCGTTTTTGATCGCATATAAAGAGCAAGCCATCTATCAAATCCTGCATATATATTTGCTGGATTATATTCCTTTTATAATTTTGCTTTGGGGATTATTTACAGTTTCAGGCGGTATTCTTATAAAGGGTACGCTAAAAGGGACGCCAATTGTCAATGTCTTATTGATTCTCATTGGCACACTTCTCTCATCCTGGATCGGAACGACAGGATCTGCAATGGTCATGATCAGGCCATTGATACGCGCGAATGAACACCGGAAACACAAGGTTCATCTCATCGTATTTTTTATTTTCCTTGTCGCCAATATCGGTGGATCGTTGACGCCTTTGGGTGATCCGCCACTCTTTCTCGGCTTTTTACATGGTGTCAGTTTCTTCTGGACTTTTAATCTTTTTCCCGAAATGCTGGTGTCATCAGTTATTTTACTGATACTTCTGTTCGCATTCGATACATATTATTACCGGAAAGAGCAGAATTTACCTAATGATCCGGGAGAAAAATCTCCGATACGTATAGAAGGAGCGTTAAATTTTCTGTTGCTTGGCGGAATTATAGCGGGTGTTTTGTTTAGCGGATTTGTCCACCTGCCTCATGTGAATGTCTTTGGTGTGCATATGGCGTTTCAGGGAATCGTCAGAGATGTCTGGATCATTTTTATGGGCCTGCTTTCCCTTAAATTGACTTCAAAAGAAATACGCGAAGGAAACGGTTTTAGCTGGTTTCCCATTCAGGAAGTTGCTTATCTGTTCGCCGGCATTTTTATGACGATTATTCCGGCGCTGGCTATCCTGCAGGCTGGTGAAAAAGGAGCGTTTGCTGCCCTGATCAATGCCGTAAAAGAACCGTCCCATTATTTCTGGGTAACAGGAGGCCTTTCAAGTTTTCTCGATAACGCGCCAACGTATCTCACGTTTTTCAATAGCGCTCTGGGAAAACTTGGCCTTACCGAGATGCAGATAAGGGAAGCATTTATTGCCGGTGACGTGACCGCCAAATTCCCGGAATTTATTTCATACCTTAAAGCAATTTCCGTCGGCGCCGTATTTATGGGAGCCAATACTTATATCGGAAACGCGCCGAATTTTATGGTAAAATCCATTGCGGAAGAATCGGGCATATCAATGCCAAGTTTTTTTGGATATATTCTCAAATTTTCCCTTCCTATCCTAATCCCGGTGTTTATTATCATATCGATAATATTTTTCTAGATTGAATAAAGCGGATTGATGTAATTCAATCCGCTTTTTCCTACTTTCGATTTTCATTCAATCGCTATTTTATTTATATTTCACGTGTTTTTGAAATGTGATAAACGCACACATATTTTTATTACAGGCAAGAATATGATTTCAGGTCAGAAAGAAGTCAGAAATAAAATAAAAATTCTCCCGGAGAATTTGGCAAATAAGATAGCAGCCGGAGAAGTTGTTGAACGGCCCGCTTCGGTTGTGAAGGAACTTGTTGAGAATGCCATCGACTCCGGCGCGACAAAAATATCAATCATAATTGAATCCGGCGGGAAAAAACTTATTCAGATTATTGATAACGGCAGCGGTATGAGCGCGTCGGACTTAACACTTGCATTTGAACGCCATGCCACGAGCAAAATCCAGAATGAAACGGATCTTGGTCATATTTTGACACTTGGATTCCGCGGTGAAGCCCTTCCGAGTATCGCCTCTGTTTCACAAATAGAGATAAAAACACGCCGTAAAGAAGATGGTATGGGAAGTGTTTTTACTCTTAACGGCGGAAGAGACGGTCAGATGAAAAAAATTGCCGCGAACATCGGCACCGGCATCTCTGTAAAAAATCTGTTTTTTAACACTCCGGCCAGGAGAAATTTTCTGCGTGCTGACAGTACGGAAAATCAGCAGATCCTGATTGTTCTAAAACGGTTTTTTCTGGCTTACCCCGATATCGCGTTTGATGTGACTATTGATGATAAGCAGATGTTTGATCTGAAAAACGGAATGATTGATCAGCGCGTGAAGGAAATTTTCGGTGAGCAGATTTTTCCCGGTTTGATTCCGCTGTCGGCAAGTGTCGGTGGCATTGAACTGACGGGATTTATCAGCCGCCCGGATGTTGTGAGGCGGTCGAGAGGTAATCAGCATCTGTATTTAAATGGCAGACCGATTCAGGATAAAAGTCTTAACCATGCTGTTTTTCAGGGATATTCTAATCTGATATCACCGGGAGAGTATCCCATCTATGTGCTTTTTCTTGAATTAGATCCGGGTATGGTGGATGTAAATGTGCATCCCACTAAAATGGAAGTCCGTTTTTCCAATGACAGAAGTCTGTATTACTTTTTTATGAGCACGGTAAAAAATGCTCTGAATAAAGAAGGGGTTATTCCGGAAATGAGCGAAGGCCTGACCGGAAGCGCTGTTCAAAAATCTCTGCAAAGTACATCTTTTTCAGCTGAAAACAAACCCAGGGATATCATAGATGAATTAAAGACAAAAAACCGTTCCATGGCCAGGTATTCGGGTGAACAATTGAGCCTGACATACTTTAAACCGGATGTCAAAAAAGACGATGATGAACGCAAGACTAACTGGGTGCCGGACAATATAGCCTTAGACAATGTGGATGTGATATTCTGGCAAATACACAGACGTTATATCGTTTCTGAAATTAAAAGCGGCCTTGTAATTATAGATCAACATGTCGCGCACGAAAGAATCCTTTTTGAACGCATCATGCATGTATTGAGGGAAGGAGGCCAGTCCTTCGGACAAAAACTGCTCTTTCCTCAAAAAATAACGCTGGCGTATGATGATTTTCTGGTGTTTAAAGACATATATCAGGTATTGAATAAGATCGGTTTTAGTATAAAAGTTTTTAGCGGCACGAGCATTGTGATCGAAGCGATGCCAGCAGATGTAAAAGTTGGGAGAGAATCTCAGATATTATTGGATATTATCGATTATTACCGAAATGAGCCTCTACGCGATTTCGATCAGTATGAAAAAATCGGCGCTGCTTATGCCTGTAAAAACGCCATAAAATCGGGCGAAATTTTATCGAAAGTTGAAATGCATAACATGGTGGATCAATTGTTTGCCTGCGAAACTCCGTTTTTCTGCCCGCATGGCCGACCGGTGATCATTACAATTGACACCGAAGAACTGGATCGCAAATTTAAGCGGATTCCTTAGTGATGGAAAAAATTGTTCCGTTTATAGTCGGTCCGACAGGGGTGGGAAAAACAGAACTTTCAGTTCTGCTTGCGGATCGATTACCGATAGAGATTGTCTCGGCCGATTCACGTCAAATTTACAGATATATGAATATTGGTACCGCCAAACCGGATGCTGATATCTTAAAAAGAATTCCCCACCATTTTATTGATTCACTTGATCCTGATGAATATTATAGCTCCGGAATGTATTCCGATGAAGCCAGAAAAGTCATTGATGAGATTTTTCACAGGGGGAAATTACCCATTGTGGTGGGTGGATCGGGCTTTTACATTAAATCGCTTGTAGACGGTATCTGCAAACTTGACGCGCGGGATGAAAAAGTGCGCATATCCCTAAGGCATCGAATTATGCAGGAAGGCGTAGAAGCCTTGCACGAAGAGCTGGCAGCAGTAGATCCTGTTCTGGCGCGCTCTATTACTCAATCAGATCGGCAAAGAATTATCAGGGGTTTAGAAGTGTTCATTGTCACCGGGAAAAAACTTTCGGAGTGGCATGAGGACAATGGCGAAGCAGCCGGGTTTAAACCCAGGATATTTGGTATCCAAATGAGCAGGCAACTCTTATATGACAGAATAAATAAACGTGTGGATCAAATGATTAATGATGGGCTGCTCATAGAAATTACGCGTCTGGAAAGCATGGGATACGGTTCTGAATTAAACTCATTGAATACGGTCGGCTACAAAGAAGTATTTCAATATTTTCAAAACGAGATTACATTAGAAGAAATGATTGATCAAATAAAGCGGAATACGAGGCATTATTCCAAGCGGCAAATGACCTGGTTCAAAAAAGATGATCGAATTGTCTGGAAAGAAATATTTGATGAGAGCTCGGTCAGAACTATTGCTGAAGAGCTCATGCCGGTGTTCGGATCAATTCTGGAACATAATTATGGAACTGAATTAGAAAGAATAAACAACAACACAGAATAATCGCGATCATAATAACATGATCGTAAAAATATGAGAAATGATATGAAATTAAATTATTTAATCTTGATGGCCGCCTGTCTCAGTTCGGCCTTTTCATTCGGATACGCGAATGAACCAACCAGCGCCGGAAAACACGGCAATGTTTTTAACAGCGCTTATCTCTCTTCTGACAGCTTAGAACAAATCACCCGTCCGGAAAACAAAGACGGTTACAGACAAACTGAAACAAAAAAGTCAAAAATGACCATAACTGCCCTGCCGTTTGGAGTTTACAGTGAAATTTTCAAATGGGGAGCCGGCGCTTTTGTTGGGATTCAGGGACTATCCCAGGAGAATATGTCCCTTTATATGGGAGGGCTGGTCAGCACTAATGATACCCGGTATGGTTTTATACAATTCAGGGAATTTTATTTGCCGTTTTTTCCAAGGCTGTATTTTGAACCGGATATCCTTGGAGGGTATTTTGGTATTTTAAAAATGTACAGAGATATGCCCGGTATGTTTCCGGATGCTGAAGCGAGACCGGGAAGTAATGAATCTGATGATGATGACTACATTGAGGTAAGCGGTTCTGATCAATGGTATGAATTCAATATCCGCTATCTTCTTCCCATCGGGCATGGTAAGGAGAAAGCGCGTTTTCATCCTATCCTTAAAAACGGTATTTTAGTTTCCGGAGAAACCGGCGGAACCCATTGGAATCCTCTGAAAAGCGGTCGTACGTTTATCGATTTGATGCCCTTTTACAGAAAACGGATTTCATTTGCTACAACAGGCCTGGAATTCGCTCTGACACATGACAACATGGATTTCTTCAATAACCCCACAAGAGGCAGTTACAAAAAATTCGCGCTCCGGAGAGATTGGGGCGCGCTGGACAGCTCAGCCCCATGGACAGTAGTGGAAACTGACTGGAGATGGTATCTTCCGCTAAATGAGCTTTTATTCGGCTACAGTCAGGATGACCCTTCTCAGCCGTTGCCTCGTGTGCTTGCGCTGAACTTCTGGACTATTCAGACATTAACCTGGAATGCATCGCATATTGACGGCACCAATCCGGACGGATCGCCAAATGTAGTCTATCATCGCCCGCCGTCATATACAGGCGCTTATCTCGGCGGCCGTTACCGTATGCGGGCATTCTATGAAGGTCGATTTAATGACAGGGCGGCAATTTACTACGGAGCTGAATACCGGCAAATCATAAAATGGAATCCGTTTAATTCATGGTCATTAACAAGGAAATTGAAAATTCAATGGCTTCAGCTCGCCGCATTCGGCGAACTGGGAAGAGTCGCGCCGGAATGGAAAGCATCCACGCTGCATGAAGACATGAAATGGAGCGCCGGGGGCGGATTCCGGATAATGATGAACAATCTTGTCCTGAGGGTTGACGCGGGAATGAGCAGGGAAGGTCTTCTCACACAGATGTATGTAGATCATGCATTTTAAAATAAGGAAATTGAAGTAAGATGAATAAATCCTACACTATGGAAAAAAGAGCTAAAATGGTCTGCACCATTGGACCGGCGAGTCAATCAGAAGAAATAATGACCAAGCTGATTATGGCCGGCATGGATGTGGCGCGTTTAAATTTTTCACACGGAACACACGAAGAACACCTGAAAAGTATTGAAATGATCCGCCGGGTATCCGATAAACTGAATAAACCAATCGCCATTCTGCAGGACCTTCAGGGACCAAAAATAAGAATCGGAAAGTTTAGCGACGGACCGGTTACCATTCAGGCGGGGGATGAATTCACCATCTCTACGAATGACCGGCCAGGCGATTCGCAAGGGGTAAGTACAACCTATAAAAACCTCTCCAACGATGTTTCCCCCGGAGATACAATTCTTATTAACGATGGGTTGATAAAGCTGAGAGTAAAAGAAAAAAGTGACACTGATGTAAAATGCATAGTAGTCAATGGCGGTGTTTTGTATGATCATAAAGGTATAAATCTGCCCGGTGTTAAGATATCAGAACCATCATTGACAAAAAAAGATGAGATTGACTTGAAATTTGGACTGGAACATGGTATCGATTATGTGGCTTTATCATTTGTGCGGAATGCAGATATTCTAAGAGATATAAAAAAGAAAATGGGAAATAACACCATTCCTGTTGTCGCGAAGCTGGAGAAACCGGAAGCTCTTGAAAATTTGGATGAAATAATTGACGTTGCAGATGTAATAATGGTCGCGCGGGGTGATCTTGGGGTTGAGATTTTGCCTGAGAAAGTACCCGTTGTCCAAAAACAAATCATCGAAAAGTGCAGGACGGCTGGAGTACCGGTGATCACAGCGACACAAATGCTGGATTCTATGATGGTTAACCCGGTTCCCACCCGCGCTGAAGCGTCTGATGTGGCTAACGCTATATTTGATGGCTCTGACGCAGTGATGCTGTCCGGCGAAACCGCTTTTGGAAAATACCCGGTTGAATCAGTTCAGATGATGCACCGCATCATCTGTGAAGCGGAGAAGGGAAAATACTTCAGGCTGAGTGGTGATATTCTTCAAAAAGAAAAACCCGATTCGTTTTCTGAATCAATCTGCCATTCTGCAGCGGTCAGCGCCAGAGATATCAATGCCAGATATATTGTTGTTTTTACCGAGAGCGGATATACGGCCAAAATCATGTCTAAGTTCCGCCCATGTGTTCCGGTGCTGGCCTTGACGCGTCACCCGAAAACCCTGAGACGTCTGGCCTTGTACTGGGGGACGGTCCCACTGCATATGGATAAGAAGGTGGAGGTGAAACAGGGGCTTGAGAATCTGGAAAATCGCCTTTCTCAGGATAATTTAATAAATAGCGATGACACACTGGTCATTATTGCGGGTTCGATAATGGAAGAGGGTGGCACTAATATGATGCGCCTGCATCGTATAAAATAATGATTTGAATATCATGGACAACAAAGAGAAGAAACTGTTTTTTATTGAAAATATGGCTCAAATGGATCCGGCAGTGAATCTTGCTATTGAAGAATTTTCTGTCAGGAATCTCAATATCGACAGTGATTATGTTTTTGTCTATAGAAATAATCCTTCCGTTATTGTGGGCAGACATCAGAATATTTTCGAGGAAGTCGATCAAAAGTACCTCCGGTTGACTGAAATCCCTGTATTTAGAAGAATTTCAGGTGGAGGCGCGGTCTATCACGATCCGGGAAATATTAATTTTACATTTATAACACGCCACACTTTTGAAAAATTTAATAATTACCGTATGTTTATAGCGCCGATTATCCGTTCATTGTCAGAGTTATCCGTCCCGGCCGTTTTGAACGACAGAAACGATATTCTGGTTGACCATAAAAAGGTATCAGGAAACGCGCAATTTACCAGCAGGGACCGCATGATGAGTCATGGAACTCTGCTGTTTGACACAGATCTGACCCGGCTTAGGAAAACATTGAAAAGCACTGATGGCGGAATAGAATCGAAGAGCACAAAATCTGTTCGAAGCAAGGTCACAAATATTTGGGAATATTTTCATCCGAAAATTGATATAAATACATTTAAGCAAATTTTAGTAGATAATATCTCAGGTGACTGGAATGATTTTTATGTATATAAGTTTGATGATGAGCAATGGAAGGAAATTAACCAATTAGCCCGGAAGAAATATAGTTCCTGGGATTGGAATTATGGTCAATCCCCGAAATTTAAAATAAAAAAAAGTGATTACCTATCGGGAATACGGGTTAAAGCGGAACTTGAGATACATAACGGAATAATTCGTAGTTGTTCGCTGAGGTCTCCTTCTGACCAATTGGCTGGAATTGACAATCTGGGAGCTTTCTTTAACGGTCAAAGATATTATTATGAAGATCTTTTGGAATTGTTAAGTAGAGTTGATTTAAATCATTACTTTAAGAATGTGACAAATAATGACTTTATCAATTTTTTATGTTAGGATAAATAAAATAGAAGGCGTGGAATGAGACCATTGGCAATCATAACAGGCGCGGGCTCAGGTATCGGAAAGGCGCTCGCCGTCCGTCTCGCGGAAAAAGATGTGGATGTGATTGCGGTTGGCAGGAAATTATCAAAGCTTGAATTGACCCAAAAACAAAACCCTGAGCGAATAAAAATTCTGCAAGCCGACGTTGGGAACGATGATGGCCGGGAAAAAATTGTCAACGCCATTTCATCGGGGCGCTCGTTAAAGTATCTTGTTCACAACGCGGCGGTGCTGGATCCTGTTGTGCCTCTTAGCCGGATGAATATTGATGACTGGAGAGTACACCAGGCGATTAATGTGGAAGGTCCATTGTTTCTCACCCAAAAACTCTTACCAGCTTTAAAAGGCGGAAGAATCATACATATATCGTCAGGCGCGGCGCATCATCCTTACGCGGGCTGGGGAGCATACAGCACATCAAAAGCGGCTCTTTATATGTTATATCTTATATTGCGTGAGGAACTGAAGGATACAAATATTCGCGTGGGCAGTGTTCGTCCCGGTGTGGTTGATACTCCCATGCAGGAAAAAATCAGAGGTGTCTCCAAATCCGATTTTCCGGCATTACAAAAATTTATCAGTCTGAAAGAGCAAAATAAGTTAAGCGCGCCATTGATGGTCGCGAAATTTATATCCTGGATTCTGTTGGAAACCGCGGATGACGAATATACCGCTCAGGAATGGGATATAAGGGATGAAACGAATCATGAATTCTGGATGGAAAGTTGAAATTTTATTCATCATATGACCGGGAGAGAAATGAAGTACTGGCTTCTCAAAACTGAACCCAACTCTTATTCCTGGTCTGATTTAAGAAAAGAATCAGATCAGTCAACATCATGGGAGGGTGTGCGCAATTATCAGGCGCGAAACTATATCCGGGATGATATGAAGACCGGCGATCTGGCGTTTATATATCATAGCGTCGTCAAACCCATGGCCATCATGGGAATTGCCAAAATCATTAAAGAAGCATATCCTGATCATTTTGCCTTTGATTCCGGACACAGGTATTTCGATCCGAAAAGCAAGCCGGAAAATCCCGCCTGGATGATGGTTGACATCCAGGCATATAAGGAATTTGAATCACCAGTCACACTGGATGAGTTAAAATCTATACCTGGTTTGGAAAATATGGTTTTGCTGCAAAAGGGCAGCCGGCTATCCGTGCAGCCTGTTTCTAAAAAGGAATGGGATATAATCATTTCCATTAGAAAAAAACGGGATCTGTAAGAATTTGTTTCAGGCTCAGGCTCTGAAAGTCATTTGTAACATCATTTTTTCGATACATTCTATGTAAGGTTTGTATGGGGGAAGGGTTTCGTAAAATCGAATCATCATCAAAAAAAGTAATATATGGCCTACTGTCAAGACAAATTCAAAGCCTTCTGGAAAACGAAAGGGATTTGCTAG
>JBFXGD010000055.1:0-20531 GCA_050178385.1 Calditrichaceae bacterium | reverse complement strand
ACGACATCCCTTGCCGCGACAAAAAACGCAGTTAAAATCATATTCCGCGCTTGGTTCCGTGAATGGAAAAAAACTCGGACGGAACCGAACTTTTATATCTTCTCCAAACATTCGATGCGCGAATGCCTGTATTATACCTTTTAAATCCGCAAAAGTTACATTTTCCCCGACGACAAGTCCTTCAACCTGATGAAAAAACGGGGAGTGGCTCGCATCCGGTGTATCACGTCGATAAACTCTACCCGGGGCGATCATCCTTATCGGCGGCTTCTTTTTTTCCATCACACGGATCTGAACCGGTGATGTATGAGTTCTCAGCACTATTTCTTCGCTTATATACAGAGTATCCTGCATGTTTCTCGCCGGATGTGATTTGGGTATATTTAGCGCTTCGAAATTGTAGTAATCCGTCTCGACTTCAGGTCCGTCTTCAATCGTAAACCCAAGGCTCCTGAATATTGATTTTACTTCATCCTCAACCTGAATCAGCGGATGCTTTCTTCCCGTGAACTGCCTTCTTCCCGGCAGAGTCAGATCTATGCTTCCGGCTCCGGATTTTTTCTTCTCAAATTTTTTTGCCAGTTCATTATATCGGGCATCAAAGGACATTTTCATTTTGTTCAAAGCCTGCCCAAGAGCTGGTTTTTCTTCTTTTGAAGCGCCGGCAAGCAGCATAAAGGCCTCGCTGACCAGACCTTTTCTGCCAAGAAATTTTACGCGTAGACTTTCAAGCGCTTCAGGATTATCAACACTTGCCGCTTCTTTTTCAAATTCAAGTGTAATTAGTTCAATTTTTTTCAACATTTTCGACCTATACGCTTATACACATACAAAAAAAGGAAGTGCTGAAGTTAAAACACCTCCTTTAAAGCTTCTGAACAAGTAAAAGCATTATTTAATTATGCTGTAACCTGTTTAACCAGTTGTTCAAAATCGCCGGGATTTCTAACCGCCATATCGGCAAGCGCTTTACGATTCAGTTCAATATCCGCTTTTTTAAGTTTATCCATAAAAACGGAGTAAGAAACACCATAAAGCCGGCAGGCTGCGTTAATTCTTGTTATCCATAATTTACGAAAATTTCTTTTATTTACACGGCGATCCCGGTAGGCGTAGGACCAGCTTTTTTCAACCTGATCTTTCGCTGTAGCATACAAGCGGCTTTTACCCAGCCTGTATCCTTTTGCCGCTTTTAAAACTTTTTTTCTTCTCTGTCGGGCCGCGACATTGTTCGTTGCACGTGGCATTTTATAATCTCCTATCTACTTTCAATTTATTTCAAAATCATCTTATGAACTCTTGGTGAGTCAGCTCCTGAAACCAGGCTTTCTTTTCTTAAATTTCTTTTTCTTTTGGTCGATTTTTTTGTCAAAATATGGCTGTGATAGGCAGAATGCCGTTTTATTTTGCCACTCGCAGTGACCTTGAAGCGTTTCGCTGCGCCTCGGTTTGATTTCATCTTAGGCATATATCTTCATCCTTTCTATTTTTGTGTCAAAATCATGGTCATATTGCGGCCTTCAAATTTTCTCGGGCCTTCAATCTTCGCTACATCGCTTAACATTTCAAGAATACGATCCAACAATTGTTCGCCGAATTCCTTATATGCCAGCTCACGCCCACGAAACTGAACGGTAAATTTAACTTTATGTTTTTGTTCTAAAAACGCACGAGCATGTTTCACTTTAAAATCCAAATCATGGACATCTGTTTTTGGACGCATACGAATTTCTTTAACAACCACAGTATGTTGTTTCTTTTTGTTGATTTTTTCCTTTTTACTCTGTTCGTAAATATATTTCCCAAAATCCATTATTTTACAAACAGGAGGTTTTGCCGTCGGCGCTATTTCAACCAGATCGAGTCCCTGTTCCAAAGCCATTTCCTGAGCTTTTTTAATTTCTACAATGCCCGCCTGCTGTCCGTCACTTTCAATTAAGCGTACTTCCGGCGCTTGAATTTCCTGATTGGTTTTTACTTTTGCTTGTGCGATTTTTTGTCTCCTTATATTTTTAAAACTTCGCTCTTAATTAGCTATTTCCCGCGCCACTATTTCGATAAAATCTGAAACAGACATTTGTCCAAGATCTCCGTCTCCTTTGTGACGCACAGAAATCATTCCGGAATCAAGCTCTTTGTCCCCTATTATGATCATATAAGGGATTTTATTTACTTCGGCTTCCCGGATTTTATACCCGATTTTTTCATTGCGTGAATCCATTTCAACCCGAATCTTCCCGGACTGCATCGTTTTTTTAATTTCACGGGTAAACTCAAGATGGCGGTCCGCGATAGGTATCAATTGCACCTGGACAGGTGACAGCCATAGTGGAAAATTTCCGGCATATTGTTCTATCAGAATCCCAAAGAAACGCTCCAAAGATCCCAGAAGAGCACGGTGAATTGTAATGGGTCTGTAGGAAATTCCATCCGCGTCAACAAAATTCAAATCGAATCTTTCCGGCAGATTGAAATCCACCTGTATGGTCGAGCACTGCCATGAACGCCCCAGAACATCTTTGATTTTGATATCTATTTTTGGTCCGTAGAACACACCTTCACCGGGATCAACGGAATATTTCATTTTTTTAAGATCAAGAGCTTTTTGAAGCGCGTCGGTCGCGTGTTCCCAGTTCTCCTCGCTGCCAACGAACTTCTCCGGTCTGGTGGAGAGATAAACATCATATTCATTGAATCCGAATTTCCCCAGCATTTTTATCGTTAAGTCCAAAACACTCAAAATTTCGTCAGTAAGCTGGTTGGGATGACAGTAAATATGAGCATCATCCTGTGTAAATCCTCTCACCCGCATCAATCCATGCAGTACACCTGATCGTTCATAGCGGTAAACCGTTCCCAACTCGGCGTACCGGATGGGTAAATCACGATAGCTGCGGATTTTTGTTTTGTAAATCATCATATGAAAAGGACAATTCATCGGTTTTAGCTGATAATCAACTTCATCAACCGACATGGGACGAAACATGTTTTCCGCGTAGAAACCTGTATGACCGCTGGTTTCCCAGAGATTTAGTTTTGCGATATGCGGCGAATAAACCAGCTCATAACCATTGCTGAAATGTTCGTCCTTCCAGTAGCTTTCAATCAGATGACGTATGACAGAACCCTTGGGATGCCAAAGAATCAATCCGCTTCCGACCTCATCCTGTACACTGAAAAGATCCAATTCGCGGCCAAGTTTTCTGTGATCACGCTTTTTGGCTTCTTCAATCCGGAACAAGTGCTCTTTTAGTTGTTTTTTATCAGGATAATTGGTCGCATAAATACGCTGAAGCATCTTATTATGCTCATCGCCCTTCCAGTATGCGCCTGCAACCGATAGAAGTTTAAAATTCTTTCCAAGAAAACTGGTTGAAGGTATATGCGGACCACGACAAAGATCAGTAAATTCACCCTGACTGTAAGCCGTAATTTCGCCGTCTAATTCCCGCAGAAGATCAATTTTCAATAATTCGTTCTTGTTTTTAAAAAACTCAACAGCCTCCGACGCGGTCAGTACAGCGCGAACAACTTTATAATCTTTCTCGACTATTTTCTCCATCTCGCTTTCGATTGATTCGAAATCATCAGGAGTAATAGGTCTCTCTAAATCAATATCATAGTAGAATCCATCAGATACCGGGGGGCCGATGCCGAGCTGCGCCTGGGGAAATATACGTTTTATGGCCTGTGCCATTAGGTGAGCCGATGAATGCCAGAAGACATCTCTTCCTTCATCATCCTGAAAAGTCAATATTTGAAGTTCACCCGATTCAATGATCGGGTCAGCCAGAGATATAATTTTGCCATTCAGCTTCGCCGCAACGGCTTTTTTGGCTAATGAATTGCTTATCCCTTTTGCAATTTCCAGTGCAGACACGCCCTTCTCAATGACCTGCACAGAATTGTCAGGGAACTGAATCTTTATCTGTTCCAAAGAATGTCATCCTCATTTAATTTGGCAAACTTATAATATCCAAATAAAACAAACCACGAGAAGAGGCGCCTCGTGGTCTATTGTGGGACGAAAGAGATTCGAACTCATGACCTCTACGATGTCAACGTAGCGCTCTAACCAACTGAGCTATCGTCCCCTGTTACGCTTTCAAAGTCTACAAATATAATAGTTAAGATCAATAAAATCAATACTATTTTTTCAGAGAACTGCCATAAAAATCAAAAACCCCCGGGGATTTCCCAAGGGGTTGCGTGGGGAGGGGAGGATTCGAACCTCCGAAGGCTTCAGCCGACAGATTTACAGTCTGTTGCGTTTGACCGCTCCGCAACCTCCCCGTTTCGTAACGAGTAAACAATATACAAACAAAAAATAATTCAAGTCAATACTACTACATGTACAAATTAAAAAAAAATCAAAAAAAATTGCGGGAGTACATGGGAGTCGAACCCACCCTCCGCCATCAGGCGGAACACGCAGTTTTGAAGACTGGGGAAGCCACCGGGCCTCATCTACTCCCATGAATGGGAGAAAGAATATTAAAATTTCTCCCAAAAAGCAAACTTTTATGAAAATGATTGAATCTTAATTTACAGATTAGTAATTTAACCTGCCTTCAATTGTCTATCATCTTCAATCATTGCCGAGGTTATTATGCATAAGAAATGTGAAGTCCCGCTGGAAAAATTGACAAAAAAAGCAAACCTGGACAAGATTAAATTTCAGACAACCGACGATATTGACGCATTGAATTCTGTCATCGGACAGGAACGCGCGGTATCTTCAATAAATTTTGCTATCGAGATTGGTGATGCCGGTTACAACGTCTTTGTCACCGGAAGTTATGGAACAGGCCGATCAACGATCGTGAAAGATCTGCTTCTTAAAGCCGCTAAAAAACGCCCTGCCCCGCCCGACCTGATTTTTGTCTATAATTTTGAGAATGAGGATGAGCCGGCCGCTCTCAGTTTACCCGCAGGCAGGGCATCAAAGTTCCAGCAGGATATGCAAAGACTGATAAACAGCCTTAAAATAGATCTAAAAAAGACTTTTGAATCGAAATCTTATCTTGAAAAGAAAAATGAGATCGTTGAAAATGTTCAATCGCAAAAACAGGATCTACTGGATACTCTTGAAAAAGAGGCCAGTTCGCTAAAAGTGCAAATTCAAAGTTCGAGCATGGGTTTTGTGACTATTCCGGTGAATGATAAGGGTGAAGCCATTGAAAAACCTGAATTTCAGGCATTACCTGACCCCAAAAAAGAGCAAATAAATCAGAATTTAATTTATATACAAAAGAGAATTCAGGATGTTTTGCGGCAGATTGGATCTATCGAACG
Organism: Calditrichaceae bacterium; assembly: GCA_050178385.1. Lineage (GTDB taxonomy): Bacteria > Calditrichota > Calditrichia > Calditrichales > JBFXGD01 > JBFXGD01. Next base: position 15,236 of record JBFXGD010000055.1, on the reverse strand, counting down.
CTCTTTACAAGATGAGGTAGAGGGATTAACTTCTAAAGTTGCCCAATTTGTCGTAAATAATCACTTCACTCCCCTGTTGGAAAAATATCATGAGTGTGCTGAAATAATTGAATACCTCCATAAAGCCGCCGAAGATATTATCAATAACGTCTACAATTTAATTGATGTTAAAAGCGACGAAGAATCCCCAAAAAACGAACTTGATAAATCCCCGTCCCTTATGAACAAGTATAAAGTGAACGTTCTTATCGATAATTCCAAACAAAAGGGAGCTCCTGTGATACATGAGACAAATCCAACATATAACAATATGTTCGGCAGGATTGAGAAAAAATCATTTCAGGGATTTGTATATACCGACTTTACGATGATCAAGGCCGGTTCACTGCTGGCAGCAAACGGTGGATTTTATATTATCGATGCCGATCAGCTGTTGAGACAGTCGTTTGCATATGATGCTCTGAAGCGCGCATTGAGAACAAGGAGCGGACGCATAGAAGATATTAGCGAATTATATGGCTATCTTAGCGCGACTACTCTTAAACCACAGTCGTTTCCGCTGGAAGTAAAGGTAGTTTTGATCGGCAATGTCTCCAGTTATCATATGCTGCATAATTATGATGAAGAGTTTAAAAAGATTTTCAAAGTTCGCGCGGACTTTGACACCGAAGTAAACGCCTCTCCGTCTATTGAAAAAAAATATGTACAGTTTATATCCAGAGTGGTCATTGAAGAGAATTTGCTCCCCTTTGACAGAGAAGGAGTCGCTGCTATCATTGAATATGGTTTCCGCAGCGCTGAACATCAAAAAAAAGTGTCCTTACAATTCGGTGAACTTGTAAAATTGATACGTGAAGCATCATTTTGGGCGGCAAAGAAAAGACATCATCCCGTTTCACGAAGAGATGTTGAATATGCAATCAGTGACAGACGATACCGCCATAATCTGGTGGAAGAAAAAATCCATGAATCCATTATTGAAAATACAATCAATGTTGATGTCAGTGGCTTTAAGATCGGACAAATCAACGGTCTGGCTGTATATAATCTTGGTGATTATTCATTCGGCCGACCAAACAGGATTACAATAAACACATACATCGGATCAAGAGGGATTATTAATATTGAACGTGAAGCCAAGATGAGCGGCCGCATCCATGACAAAGGCATTCTTGTGCTGACAGGATATTTTTCGCAGCGGTTTGGTTCAACAATGCCCCTCTCGTTTTCAGCTTCCATCACTTTTGAACAAAGTTACGGAATGATCGACGGAGACAGCGCGTCATCTACAGAATTATACGGCTTGCTCTCTTCACTCTCGGAGATCCCTGTTAATCAGGGTATCGCTGTTACCGGATCGGTCAACCAAAAGGGTGAAGTTCAGGCCATCGGCGGTGTGAATGAGAAAATTGAAGGGTACTTCCAGGTGTGTAAAGCCCGGGGGCTGAAGGGTGATCAGGGCGTAATTATTCCAAAATCAAACATCAAGCATTTGTTGTTGAATCAGGAAGTCGTTCAGGCGGTGAAAAACAAAAAATTTACTATATGGGCCGTGGATAATATAGAAGACGGAATGCGGATATTGACCGGAAAAAACTGCGGTATTTTACATAAAGACGGCACTTACACGCGTGATTCCATATTTGCCAAAGTTCAGGAACGATTGAGGGAATTTGCCCAGATATCCCATAAATTCAGGAAGAGTCTTGGCAGTTCATCGAAAAGAGACGATAAAAGTGATGAGTCATCTGTAGATTGAGTCTTCAATAAATCACTTTAATTCCTGCATCAGTCTCGCGGCCAGAATTTCGGGAAAAGGATTTCCGGTCATTATTTCAAAACCGGCTTCTGCCTGTCCGATAAGCATGGGTAAACCGTTTATAGTAAACATTTCCGCTTCTCTGGCCATTTTCAGAAAACGTGATTCTTCGGGATTATAAATGAGATCATAAACCACTGTCCGGTCATGACAAAATTTTACAGGATCGGCAGGGTATTTATCTATTGCTTCTCCCATTCCCAAACTGGTGGTATTTACGATGATATCCATCTTGTTCCGGATTTGTTCTGTTTCGTTATATTTCATGAATTCTATCCTGGCCGCGCTTAAATTCTGAAGATGGCTCACCAGGTTTGTCGCTTTCGATTCCGTGCGGTTTACAATAACAACATGAATCGGGTCGCACTCGTTTAGTAAACTGGATACTACGGCTCTTGATGCCCCTCCTGCTCCAAATATCAGACAGGACCTGATCTCCGCCAGGAAGGCACGTATCGGCTTTAAAAAGCCATTATAATCAGTATTGTACCCTTTCCATCTACCGTTTGTTGGATTTACAGCGATTGTATTAACAGCGCCAATCATTTCCGCAGTGGGATCCAATTCATCAAGATATTCTGTGATTTTTTCTTTATATGGGATCGTTACATTAAACCCGGACCAGCTTCCTGATTTTAAAGCTTTAATTTTTCTGACAAACTGAGATGGTTCTATCTCAATTTTTTTATACTCTGCGTCCATTTTTAAGAGCCGATACGCTGCAAGATGAATTTTGGGTGAGAATGTATGATCGAGTGGATAGCCTATTATACCGTATTGCCGCATCTATAATCATCCTAATTAGATGAAATTAAAGTTTATGTGATGATCCCGTCCAAAATAGACCAGAACTGAGGAAAAGAGACATCCGCGGATGATGGATCATCAAGGACAATTTTTTCTTTTGAGAATAAACCGGCAATGGCAAAGGACATGGCGATTCTATGGTCACCATGAGTTTTAACACTGCCGCCCTTTAAGACTTGTCCGCCGGAGATTGTCATACCATCCTGTTTTTCAAGCACTTTAATGCCGACAGACTCCAGATTTTCCGCCATGACCCTAATCCTGTCAGATTCCTTGTACCGCAATTCTTCGGCACCTCGTATTTCAAAAATCCCATCAGCTTGTGAGCCGATTACGGCCAGGATGGGGAGTTCATCAATTATATTCGGTATTATATCAATATCGATCGGAGCATTATGTAATTCCGAATATCTTACGGTCAGATCTCCCATAGGCTCAGGATCTTCTACTTTGATATCTATATCGATTTTAGCGTTCATTTTTTTCAGATGTCGCAATATTCCGTCCCGGGTCGGATTAAGCGAAACATCACGGAGAATAAGCTCCGATCCGGGCAGTATTAATGCCGCCGCGATAAAAAATGACGCGGATGAAATATCCCCGGGAATTGTCATTGAAATATCCGGGATCTTTATTTCCCCGGAACTGGTTATCGTCTGGCTCCCGTCAGGATTCCGTTTTACAGGAAGCCTCATCAATCTTTCGGTATGATCTCTGGTTCGGACAGGTTCAATAATATTTGTTTCACCATCGGCATACATTCCGGCAAGAAGCAGCGCGGATTTTACCTGCGCGCTGGCAACCGGTAAACGGTAAGTGATTCCGTGTAGCTTCCCGCCGGGTGAAAATTTTAAAGGAAGATGCCCATTCTCGGATGATATTTTGGCGCCCATCATCGCTAAAGGATCTAAAACGCGCTTCATGGGGCGTTTGCTCAAAGAGTCGTCACCCTGTAATATGGTAGAAAAATCCAGATTTGACAGAATGCCGCTCATCAGCCTGGCCGTTGTTCCTGAGTTCCTGGCGTCGAGTATATTATCAGCCATCTTCCAATCATCCAGCGGTTTACCTTTGATGATCAGACGGGAGCCGGATAATTCCCAATCAATGCCCGCTTTTCTCAGAATATCAAGTGTGGCGGCGCAATCTTTGTTCAAGTTAAAGTTATTAAACATTGATTTTCGATGATTTAGAGCAGAAAATAATGCGGCGCGATGAGAAATGGATTTATCGCCCGGGAGGGCTATATCCCCTTTTACTATATACATCTTGATCCAATGCCATTAAGATTCGAATCTTCAGTAATAATTTAAAAATATTTATGGAGCACAGAAGGTTGACTCAGTTTGTATCGGACTTATTTACAGGGAATCATGATTAATGAACTCTTTTTACCATCCCCTCAATCAACAAACCCGCGCCAATAAGGATTAAAATAACCGGCCAGTAAACAGATAATACATCAGCGATCATCCAAATTCTGATCAAATCGTACGCTGCCGCGACAAACGGAACACCGATCAAAATAAAAATCAAACCGGTTGCCAAATTTGAAAAATGGGTCCGTTTAAAAAGATAATAAACCATATTAGCCAGTCCAATATTTATAAAAAACACTCCCCAGCCAATTGAATCGATCGTCGGCAAATATCCCATATGCATTAATAAAAGAGCCGATCCCTCAAGGATAAAAAAGCTTCCACCAAGAATACCCTTACGTTCAGAATTATTGAATCCCTTATTCAGCAGCACGGCGCCTAAGAAAAAGCAGGCCATAATCAGAAAATTTCCTCTTGAGAATTTTATATAGTCAAGCTGGTTAAACAGGAGAATTACTCCGATTAGGATAAGCAGCCAGGCGGAAATATTTGACTTTTTCATTGGATACTCCAATCTGATATAGACTAGATACTTTTCTGTTCAGGCATTTCGGGAAATACAATCACCATAACAATGTACGCTAAAATACCGACACCAACTGAAGCCAGTGTCATCAGGACCCAGGCCAGTCTTATAATAGTTGGGTCTATGGCAAAATATTCGGCCAAACCTCCACAGACTCCGCTGATCATTTTATTTGATGTGGATCTGAAAAACTGCCGTGTATGATTTTCCTCCGGAGGAGAACCATCCTCGTCTTCCGGTCCGGCGGCCGGCCTGGCATTCTGCATTACCCTTGTCAGCGGGTTACGGTTGTAAAGGAGAAATATACCGATTACGATCAGGAAAATGGCCCAGATCATTTGCCATGGCACATGCCAAAAACTGATATAATAAAAGAAGCCCAGTTGTTTTAACAATAAACCAATACCCAGGAGAACCAGAATACTTCCCCACAAAAGAGCCTTATCATTTTTATTTTTATTCAATTCTTTCTCAGAATATTCCTGATCAGGATTTTCAGGGACTATGATGGCTCCCGCAATATAAACCAGGATACCAATACCGGCAAAGAGCGTCATAACTACCCATGCGAACCGCACAAGAACGGGTTCCACGTTTAAATACTCGGCAATTCCACCGCATACCCCAACGAGCATTCTGTCTTTTCTTGAACGAAACAACTTTTTTATTGATGTTTCCTCATTGGTTTTGCCCGTTTCGTCAGGCATAATTCCTCCCGGATTATTCATATTTAGATAGATAGACGAAATTTTGCTATAATTGTTGCATTTATCGAGTTATCGACAATATTTTGTACCTCAAAGTTCCCGCCGGTACATTTATTTCTGCTATCTCGTCAATTTTTTTGCCAAGCAAACCTTTTCCAACCGGAGATGTAATCGAAATTTTGTCTTGTTTAATATCTGCTTCTTCGGATGATACAAGTGTATAATTATATTCTTTGTTATTTTTTAAATCCAGCACCTTTACAGATGTCAAAATTGAAACCTGGTCGGTGGTGATTTCTTTCTCATCTATAATTCTTGCTCTTGCCAGCCGATCCTGCAGCTGTTGTATTTTTGTCTCGACAAGCGATAATTCTTCACGGGCGGCATGATATTCGGCGTTTTCGCGAAGATCACCATGCTCGCGAGCGGTCGCGACTTTTTGAGAAATAGCCGGACGTGTATTGTATTTTAATTTGTGTAGGTCATTCTTTAAATTATTTAGTCCTTCAGCTGTTAAATATACATATTCCAAATTATTCCCTTTCTACTTTTCTATTCCATGTTATATGTTATTAAGCTAAAAAGAATCAGTTGTTTTTTCAAGTCGTATTGGCCAAATCAGTTTGGCTGTGAGATGTGGTCCACGCGTTCAACGGAAAAAACACCCGGAATTTTCCGGATACTGTTTATAATTTTTGTAAGATGCTGGAGATCTTTTACCTGAATGTTTAGCTGTCCTTTGGCATACATATCATCGGTTCTGAAATCGGCCATCAGGATGTTGGTATCCTGCTTGGCTACACATAAGGTAATATCTTTTAGCAGATTTTTGCGGTCTTCACCAAGAATTGAAAGATGTACCTGAAATTCCTGATCCTTCTCGATATCCCAGGCGACATCAATGACTCTCTCTTTTTCTTCCATAAGCTTTATAAGATTTTTACAATCAGTCCGGTGAATAGTGACTCCTTTGCCCCTTGTCAGATATCCTATAATCCGGTCTCCGGGAACAGGCTGGCAGCATTTTCCAAAGTGGATAAGCATATTATCCATACCTTGTACTCTAATTCCGCTCTCATGCCGGGCGCGTTTGAGAAATTTGACAAAAAAACTATCTTCTTTTTCAAGCGGCGGTTTGTCGGGAAACATTTTTTTTGCAATGTTATCAACCGTGAATTCGCCACGACCGATAACTACTTTCAGACTCTCGATATTTTGAAATCCCAGTTTTTGAATAACATCCAAAAACTCCGGACTTTTCTCGGTAAGCTTATATTTTTTTAAAAACTTTACAAGGATCTCCCCACCGATATCGATGGTTTGAGCGAGCTGCTCTTCTCTTAAAGTTTTTTTAATCCATTGTCTGGCCTTTGTCGTCTTGACAAATGATAGCCAGTCATGACTCGGCTTTTGATTTTGTGACGTTATGATTTCCACCTGGTCACCAGATCTCAATTCTGTCTTCATGGGAACGATTTTACCGTTAACCTTCGCTCCGATACAATGATTTCCGATGTTTGTGTGGACCGCGTACGCAAAATCAACCGGGGACGATTTTGCCGGAAGTTTGAACAAATCACCTTTTGGTGAAAAAACAAAAAGTTCATCCTGAAATAAATCAATTTTAAGATTTTCCATAAAATCGCCAGGATCATCTTCCTGTATCTGCCTCTCAACAAGCTCACGTACCCAGTTTAGATGTTTCTCATAGTAAGTATCACCGCTCACGCCTTCCTTATATTTCCAGTGTGCGGCAATACCATCCTCAGCCATCCGGTGCATATCCTGGGTTCGAATCTGGATTTCAACCATTTTCCCTTCGGGGCCGACGACCGTCGTGTGCAGCGATTGATATCCGTTAATTTTGGGCATGGCGATATAGTCTTTAAAGCGGTCGTAAACGGGCATGAAAAGATTATGGATGATGCCAAGGGCATAATAACATTCTTCCACTTTTCCGACTAAGATTCTGATCGCGAGCAGATCATATATTTCCTCAAATGGGCGATTTCGCTTCTTCATTTTGTGATAGATACTGAAATAACTCTTGGCGCGTCCGGAAATAGTGGATTCAATCCCATTTTTTTTGAGATCGCCCGCTATCGGTTCGGTTACCCTTTTTATGTATTGTTCGCGCTGTTCCTTACTTTCCTTTATTTTCCGGACCAGATCATTATAGACATCCGTTTCCAGATGTTTGAGAGCAAGATCTTCCAATTCAAGTTTTATTCTGGAAATACCAAATCGGTGCGCCAGCGGAGCATAGACATCCCTTGTTTCGATGGAAATGCGCGGGCGTTTCTTTTCCGGGACAAATTCCAGGGTTCGCATGTTATGCAGTCTGTCAGCGAATTTAATGATGATAACACGAACATCCTGCGCCATAGACAGCAGCATTTTTCTGAATGTTTCTGCTTGCTGCGCTTCTTTGCTTTGAAATTTCAGCTCGCCTATTTTAGTGACTCCGTCAACAAGGGCGCTTACTGTTTCACCAAATTCTTCATTAAGCTGATCCAATGTGACGCCAGTGTCTTCAACCACATCATGCAGCATCCCGGAGATGATTGTGGAATTATCCATCTTGAGCTCTGCCAGAATTTTTGCCACATTCAGACAATGTTCAAAGTAGGGTTCTCCGGAATACCTCCGCTGCCTGAGATGGGCTTTAAGACCAAATTCGTATGCTTTTTTGAGGGCTTCACCATCAAAATCATTGGCATAGTGTTTTACATCATTTAACAACTGATCAAATTCAGTATCGAATAAAGTGTGCATTTTTTTAATCAGTTGTTCGTCTGTAACTTTTAGCATATAAATAACTTTACCGCTTAATTCATTCCTTGAATTTATTAAAATTCTGCAGGAGAATACACTGCTGTATCATGAAAAATATCCGGATCACCAAATTTTCCATACTCTTTAAGAAACGTCAGACGTATTGTCCCAACAGGGCCGTTTCGTTGTTTGCCGATGATTATTTCACACATATTATGCGTTGAAGCGCCGGTATCTTCAAATTCCATGATATTGTAATATTCAGGCCGGTACACAAAGAACACAACGTCCGCGTCCTGCTCTATAGCACCGGATTCACGCAAATCAGAGAGTTGCGGTTTTTTGCTCTTATCTCTGGTTTCTGTGGCGCGTGAAAGCTGGGACAAAGCAACCACGGGAATGCCAAGCTCCTTCGCGATACCCTTAATTGACCGGGAAATATGCGTAATTTCCTGCTGTCTGTTCTCACCCTTATGCCCTTCCATAAGCTGCAGATAATCTATTATGAGAAGCTGAATATTCTTTTCCGCTTTCAGACGTCTTGCTTTTGCCCGGAGCTCAATGACGTTTAAGGATGCGGAGTCGTCTATGTAAATGGGGGCATTCATAAGCTTTGCAACGTGATTGGTAAGGCGGCCCATCTCTTCTTTGTTTAGTTTACCCGTACGGACAGCCATCTGATTCACTTTGGCCTCCGTACACAGGAGTCTCAGCACTAAAGCTTCAGTTGACATCTCAAGACTGAAAACCCCAACCGCATAGCCGAAATCCACAGCCGCGTTTCGGGCTAAATTGAGAGCAAAGGCTGTTTTCCCCATACTTGGACGCCCCGCCAGAATTATGAGATCAGCAGGCTGAAATCCTGCTGTATATTCATCTAATTTTTTGTATCCTGACGAAACTCCTGTCACTCCTGTCTTACTTGAATGGTAAAGCTCATCAATCTTTTCAAAGGTGCTGTGAAGAACCGTATTAATTGAAGCAAAACCTTTTTTGAGCCTTTTTTCAGATATCTCAAATATTTTCCGTTCAGCAAAATCAAGCATTTCATCCACCTCTTCTGTCTGGGAATACGCCTGATTAATGATTGCCGTGCATTCGCTGATCAGCATTCTCGAGAGAGATTTTTGTTTGACGATATCTAAATGATATTCAATATTGGCTGAGGATGGAGTACTGTTTGAGATTTCGGCAAGATAATAAGGCCCGCCGATTTCATCCAGAGCCCCCATCCTTTTGAGTTCTTCAGAAAGCGTGATCAAATCGATTTCTGTGTTTTTTTCAAACAGGTTTACGATGGCGGAGAAGATTGTCTTATGGCTGTTTTTATAAAAGTAACCCGCATCAATTGTCTCGACTGCCATCGCCACGGCTTCTTTATCGAGAAACATCGCGCCCAGAACAGCCTGTTCAACCTCGTTTGCCTGTGGTGGTACTCTTAAAGACTGTTCACCGGAACTTTTGTCAGACATTTCTCACCTCTTTACCTTTAATACAAATGAAAAGATATTTTTGATTCTATCATGCAGCTCATTGATTAGAATAATTAAAAATTATTCGTCTTTCAAGTTGACTTCTGCTGATTAAGCTGTTTTTTCAATCAATTTTTTAATTTTTTTTAAATCTTGCCAGGCATTTCGTTTCCATTGAGGATTCCTTAACAATGCTGCAGGATGGTAAGTGACGACAAAAGGAATGTCTTCATAGATTTGAATGTCCTGTCGTAATTTGCTCAATGAATCATTTCTTTTTAACAGAACCTGTGCTGAAATTCTTCCCAATGCAACTAATATTTCAGGAGAAATCATTTCTAATTGTTTCTTAAGATACGGTTCGCAGAGAGCTACTTCATCCGGACGCGGATCGCGGTTGTTGGGCGGGCGGCATTTCAAAATATTGGCAATGTATATATCATCTCTTTTAAGGCCGATTGTTTCGAGCATTTTATCCAGAAGTTTACCGGCTTTTCCTACAAACGGAATTCCCTTTTCATCTTCTTCCTTTCCGGGCGCTTCACCCACAAACATTATCCTGGCCTTGGGATTCCCTACTCCAAATACAAAATTTTTTCGGGTTTCTCCAAGAGAGCATTTACTGCAGTCTTTAATTTCCAGATAAAATTTTTCCAGTTCCGGGCTTTTTTGATGAGTGACGACCGCCTCTTTCACGGGAGCTTTGTAAACCGGTACCCTGGGCGCTTCCATTACAACCGGCTTCTCAGATCTTGCCGGAGGGTCCTCCAGTTTTCCGTCTAAATATTTAATATCACCGTAAACTTGACGGTACCAGCCCAAAAGATTATTCAGTTCGTTTATTACATTATCCATTTTGCCTGTCAGCCAGATAAATTAAGTATTGATCCAGTATTTTATTTGAAACATCAAACTTAGATAACAACGGGTATTCAAGATGGTTCCCGTTGTCAAAAAGTATATTTACACGATTTGTATCTGTTTCAAATCCCGCGCCGGATTCTTTTGGATTATTGATAACTATAAAATTTAAATTCTTTTCAATCAATTTTTTTCTTGAATTTTCAAATGAATTTTCGGTTTCCACAGAGAAACCGATAACAACCTGTTGTTTTTTTCTGATTTTGCATATAGATCGCAGAATATCCGTTGTTCGTTTAAGATTTAGCATTAAGCCGTTATCCTGCTTCTTTATCTTTTCCACGTAAAAGTTCTCGGGTGTATAATCAGCGACGGCTGCAGCAGCAATATAAGCGTCACAGGACGGGAATTTGCTGATAACCGCATCCGCCATCTGCATGGCGGAACGTACTTTGATATAATTCAGATAACCGGGAATTTCTATCCCGACCGGACCGACTACCAGTTCAACGTCAGCACCCCTTATATAGGCGGCGCGGGCGATTTCAAGTCCCATCTTTCCCGATGACCGGTTTGTTATAAACCTTACCGGATCAATATCTTCAGCAGTAGGACCCGCGCTGATTAGTATTTTTTTGTCCATGAGATCATTTATTGTCAATAATCTTTGAACCATATCAAGCGCGCATAAAGGATTTCCCGTTATTAAAGGCCTTTCATCTTTTACCGGCGCAAGCGGCGTAAAAGAGATATGATTCAAATGACTGAATTTATTTTTTAAGGAGCAATAATCTGCACTTTTTTCTGAATATATTACGGGAAAAATCAATCTTTTATTTGGAGATTCATTGATGTCATACATCTCCAGATCAGTAATATCAATCAGGATATCCGATTCTTTTAAATCCAGGTCAAAATTCGAATATCTAAGATTCTTAAAACTCTTAAGTAATTCACTATACTGTTTTTTGCCTTCGGTCATTAAAAATAATTGCGCGGAGGGTATATTTTTATCCAGGAGAGCCAGAAGCTCATAGGCCAAAAATAACTTACCCTTTGTCAAATCCCGGCATATAACCGACATATCACCTCTATCTCACAATGAGTTGTTCAACCTCTTCTATTGTTGCATCCAGCTGATCATTTATAACCTTAAAATCAAAGGAATCTGCTTTTTCGTATTCATATTTGATTCTTTTTAACCGGTTTTCAACTGATTCACTCGATTCGCTCTTTCTGGCTACAAGCCTTTCTTTAAGAACATCCAGGCTCGGGGGCGCAATAAATATCAAGATGGCTTCAGGATAGTGCATCTTTATTGAAAGCGCGCCGTTTACATCGATATCAAACAAAACGCTATTTCCCGATTTCACAAGGTCATTTACGGATTCTTTGAGTGTACCATAATAATCACCATGGACAATTTCATACTCCAGAAAACATCCCGATTTTATTTTCTGTTCAAACTGGTCTTTTGATAAAAAATGATAGGCAATTCCATCCACTTCGTCGGGCCGTTTTTTTCGGGTTGTGGCCGAAATCGATATTTTCAAATTGTCATATTTTTTTGCTAAGTGCTGTACAATTGTTGTTTTTCCACCTCCGGATGGCGCTGAAAATACAATATATGGGGATACAAATTCCATTTCCTTAATAACTCCCGTCATTTCGAATTAAATCTTTTTATTGTAATTATTCAATATTTTGAGCCTGCTCACGCAATTTTTCTATTTCTTCTTTCATTTGTATAACTTTATGTAAAATCTGAACATCTGTAGCCTTAGAATTCATGGTGTTTGCTTCACGCAGCATCTCCTGCAGAATAAAAGTCAGCTTCTTTCCCGCCTCATTATTTATCTCAAGTGTTTCTTTAAATAATTTAATGTGACTTTTCATGCGGATACATTCTTCGGTGATGTCAACTTTGTCGGCTATGATCGCGATCTCCTGCTCTAGCCGGCTTTCGTCAATCTTTTGTTCACCTATAAGTTCCCTGACCTGATTAGATAATTTTTCAAAATCCGATCTGACAGTCAATTTCCCTTTTTCCTCGACAAAATCAGTGAACTCTGAAAGTGACTCGATTCTCATGACCATGTCGTTATAAATAAACTTTCCCTCAGCTTCACGCATATCATTAAATTGCTTAAGTACATCCTTAACCGCCGGCCGATACAGGCTCTTTAATTCTTTCTCCTCCAGATGTTCATAGTCAACTTCAAATAAATCCTGAAATTTCATAAGATGATCCATCGTGACCGATCCGCTTATACCCAACAAAGATTTTGCCTGTTCGAGCATATTGAAGCGCTTTTTTATTTTTTCGCTATCCAGAAACAGTTCAGTGTCGTTTCCTGTTGCCTCTCTTAAATCAATAAAAACTGAAACTTTACCGCGGTTCACCGCTGCCTTAATCTGATCTCTGATCTCATTTTCAAAAATGGCCATAAAACGCGGAACTCTCAGGTTTAAATCCAAATATCTGTTATTAACACTTCTGATTTCTATATTAAGCTCAAATCGGTTGTTTCTGCTTCCGGCACGTCCGAAACCCGTCATACTTCGCATCAATATCTCCTGATCATATAAAACTATTTATAATTTTTTATTTTTTAACCGGAATTTATTACATTAGACACTGAAGTAATGATATAAAATGATATTCTCAGCTAAAATCAATATTATTTAATTATTCAATTTAACAATTACCGATTTTAAAAGCAAAACGTGAATTATGCACAAAAATTATTTTTTATTCGAAGCTCAGGTAAGGGAATTAAAAAAGCAACTGCAAAATATTATCATCTCAGAAATATTTACTTACCGGAAGAATGAGATTGTATTCGTTGTAAACGCTCCGGAAGTAAAGCATTTGAAGGTAAACATTAGCAGTGACTATCCTTATCTTTTGCTAAAAAACTCCGAAAAGGTTCGTCTTCCGAAATTTCAATTATTTGATTTCCTGATTGGTACATCAATTAAAGGAATTGAAATATTTCCGTTCGACAAACTGATACAGTTTCATCTTGAACAATATATAATTGAAATTAGATTCTTTGGACAGCAGAATATATTTATAAAAAACGCTTCGGGTGAAATTGTTGATACTTTCAAAGAAAACCGTGCCGAAATATCTGAAACTGAATTGAGTCATCTGCTGGATTTCCGTTCTGTCACCTTAACAGAACTTGAGAAATTATTTCAGAATGAAGATCAGCAAAAACTGAACTACTTCCTGCGCAGACATTTTGGCGCCATAAACGAGTTGATGTCGAAAGAGATTTTTTTTAGATCAAATCTACAGAAGCACGAGCGGTTGGAAAGCCTGTCAAAAGATAATATCTCGGCATTGTATAATGCATTTAGGAATATTGCAGAAGAAATGGCATCTGTCGATACGTGTTATCTCTACCGGAAAAACGATAATACGGTCAATATTTCCATTATCCGGCTCCATCATCTCGAGCAATCAGATTCTGCCGGTTATGATGTCTTCCCGGGAATCAATGAGACATGGATCCGATTTATTGAAGAAAAAACCGAAAAAACAGAATTTGACAGACTTTATAAAAAGTGCAGGAACGCCATTGACGATCGGAAAAAATTCATTACAAGAACTCTTAAAAACATTGAAATGGCTGAGAATCTCTCAGAAAGAAAAACCGAAGCTGAACTCAAGGGCAATCTTCTTCTGACTTTTAAACATCATGTCCCCAGGAACAGCTCGAATGTGGAGCTTGAAAATATTTTCAGCAGTGAACGGGAGACGGTGACAATCAAATTGAATCCAAACAAAACCACCGTTGAAAACGCCAATTATTATTTTAATAAATATAAAGATATCGCAAAGAAACAGCTCGTCATGGATATCAAGAAAGACAGTTATATCAATGAACTTGAAAAAGTTAATAAATTAAGCGAAATATTGGATCAGACAAACAAATTGACAAAACTAAAAAATCTTGAAAATTCTTTGATGGATATGAAGTTATTACAGCGAACATCAGTGACGAAGGAATCCCGGCAATCACTCACCTACTCTTTTAACCGAATGGTTCTGGATAAAGAATGGGATATTTTTATCGGAAAAAATGGTGATAATAATGATCTTCTCACATTCACATTTGCAAATAAATGGGATATATGGCTTCATGCTCAGAGTGTTCCCGGATCCCATGTCATTATCCATTTACCATCAAGAACGAAGCTGCCGCCGGCAAAAGTCATTGAACAGGCCGCCCAAATCGCCGCTGCCAACAGCCGATCTAAACACTCCACAACGGTCCCGGTGATTTATACAGAGGCACGTTATGTTCATCGTATCCGCAAAGCGCCTGCCGGCACGGTTTCAGTTCAAAATGAAAAAGTTGTTTTTGTAAAACCACTTGTGATAAATTAGGCCAAAATGATGATAATGCTGAAACTCAGATATTCTTTGTCAATTATTCTTGTCTTAATCCTTTTCACTGCCTTACATGCTCAGTTTAACAATCGAAGCTATTTGGAGTATCTGGAAAATCAGTTTCATAAAGAGTCGATCTCGACAAACCGGTATCTGATTGATGAATTTGAAAATTATCTGGAAATTTTTCCAAATTGTGCCCGCGAAGATGACGCGCTTTGGATGCTTTCCCTGTTGCAGAAGCAGTATAAATTAAATAATGCCCGGCTTATCAGTCTTTTAAAAATTGTTTTTCTCTTTCCAAACAGCGATACTACGCCTGATGCCCGGCTTAATATTCAAAAAATGTTGAATGCGAATCAAGATGTAAGTTTAAACATAAAAAAAGACATAATACTTGATGCGATCGATCGGAAGCGCAGCGCGAAATCTTACCAGGACACTTATTTTGATTTTCTGTCATTTCTTTATGAAACCAATGTGAAAGA